>NZ_CAJQZB010000026.1:0-89803 GCF_907164545.1 Paraburkholderia gardini
TCAACTTCCCGAACCGCCCGGTGCGGACCCGCATGCCGGGTGGTGTGGCAGGGGTACGGCCTCATGGCCGTCCCCTATGCCGATTCAGATTTCATATTATTAGGCGAAATCAAATAATTTTACAATATCAAATTTCCCAAATTCCCCATAAAATTGTATGTGAGAAAGGGAAATGATCAGTCCATTCCATGATTTTATCTTTACGTGTTATGCATTGAAAATTAAACTAAATGTATTTTAACGATCCGAGACCGCCTTCTGAAGGTCGCCGTGAATAGGGTGTAGAATATTGTTTGCTGATAGAATGGAATTGATTTATTGTATTTTCAGGCTGACCGGAATGCAGCGCCGCCTCATTGAATTTGTTTACTACTTGTAATTCTTCCCGAAGGGCGCGGCGAAGTGGGTCGCTGCCCGACACTTCCGGCCCCCATCGCTGACGAAGGCCCGCATGCGGTAGGTGGCGTACGAGAAACTGGACAGCGAATCCGGGGGCGCGGGTAAGTTACCGTGCTGATGATAACGACCGCCATTAAGGTACGTCCAATACGGTGGGAAAACTTGTGGAGCATTTCCGGGTGCCAAGTGCAAGCGATGTGGATCGGGGCAGTCCTGCAAGTATGCATTCAACAAGCCTGATGTTCGGAAGGTCGTCCATTACTATCGTAGGTAACCAGTGACTGACAACCCCTCCGATCGCGACGACAACACATCGCCTCAAGAGGACAGGCAACTGACCTACGAAGACGTGATGCAAGACTACCAGTCCAGGTGGGGAGGACGGTTGCCCAGCAATCCTCGCGAAATTGCCCGATATCTTCGGGAGCACGGGAATGTCCTACCTGTTGCAACATTGAAACTCAGGTTGGCTGCCATCAGCCTGTGGCATCAGACTCACCAGTTTCCCGATCCGGCAAGGTCCGCGCACGTAAAAAGCGTGCTTAAAGAGATAGAGCACATGCAACAGACAGTGCGCGGACAGGCCCGACCGTTGCACGTCGAACAGTTGGAAATGGTCGACTCGTGGCTGGGTCAGCAAATCGCAAGGGAGAGTGGCTCGAGCAAACTCCCACATCTGAGAAACCGAGCATTGGTGCTAGTCGGTTTCTGGCGGGGATTCCGGTCCGACGAACTCACCCGCCTGAAAGTCGAAAAGGTGACGGTGGATAGTGGACGCAGCATCACTATCTACATTCCTCGTGTGGACTGCGATTCCACCAATAGTAGTGATATGACGTTCCGGACCGCTGCGCTCGCAAAGCTCTGTCCCGTGGCCGCTTACGAAGCCTGGATTGCCGCATCCGGGCTAACCAGCGGCCCTGCTTTTCGCAGCATCGACCGGTGGGGAACGATCAAGGATAACGCTCTCGCTAGCGGAAGCATCACTCCACTATTGCGCGGGATATTAAGATCGTCAGGTGTAGCGGATGCGGATGCCTATAGTAGTCATTCGTTGCGCCAGGGCTTCGCGATCTGGGCTCGATCGAACGCGTGGGACGAGAAGATGCTCGCGGAATACGTCGGGTGGAAAGACCGTCAGTCAGCAAGGCGTTATCTCGACACGCTAGACCCGGTTCGAGTGTTTCGTGCCTGACGCGTATTGCAAAATCGCATCTTTGCGCATTTCTCCCGTGGGCACTGACTTCGCAAGAGTCCTCGTCCTGTCAGTCGGCCATATGCCAGTCTCGCCAGTAATGCGAGAGCGGGCCGGAGTCAACTGCTCGGCTACCGATCTGCAGGCAGCTTAGCTACGTATTTGAGTCTGCTTTTCGCTTCCCGATCAGACCGACGAGATCCTGTTCGCGTAAATGACTGGCGGTTCCATGATCGCATCACGAGCACATACTTTCTCTCGCACTGGAGCAACTGTGCCAACACTTCACCGCGATCGCGTATGTTCATAATTGACTTCACCTCCCGGAAATGCTCACCGTCCACATACTTGAGCACGGCGCCCACATCCGGGTCGGCAAGCAAACCGCGCAACGCGCACCAGCCGGCGACGAATGCGGCCGAGGATGTCTCGAGCCGATTGCTTTTTCCGTCTTGCCTTGGGAGACAACGCTTGACCGCCATCGCGAATGGACTTGCCCGCATATCATTAAAGCAGCGCGTCGACTCTATTGCGTTCTTGGTAGAAAAGCGTGTGGATTTCACGCTTGCACTGCATCCGCACATCTTGGCTCCGCTTGACACTCCAACAGCAAACTGTAGCCTAGAATGTGTTCGGATCGCATTGTTCCACTCGCCTCCGGTCTGAATCTCGATTGATTTGGGTGAGATGGAACGAGTAATACGCGCCGTCCTGATGGTCCCGCTTCCAAGGAGTCTTCATGGCCTATCCGCGTTCGGAGTCTCGAAAAAATATTCGCTCCGTTGCCCTCGAGATGCTGACTGCACCCGGTGAGACGGCTTCCATTTCGACGGCACGCTTCAGACAACTGGTTTCGGTACGTAAGGTGCGCGACAAGCTCGGCGGCGGGGATCCGGCAGCGCTTGCTCGCGAACTAAATGCGCTTGAGCCAGAACTTACTGAGAGCGAGGGCGAGCTCGACGTTAATATTTCTGGCTTGGCGCCCGCTGTTACGAAGATCGTATCGAATACCGCAGTCACCTCAAAGACTAAGGGCGTCCGTTGCCTGGGTGAAAATGCAGAGCAGAATATTCCGGAGGCCGACGCTGCGACGCGAACGAAACTGAAGAAGTCGGAGATCAACGAGCTTCGCAGACTTGTTGCTGAACGCGATTCAGAACTTTCGAGTATCTTGAGCAAGCTCGCAATATCTGACGAGCGTAGCTTCATGCTGGAAGCTGCACTGAAAGATCGCGACAGGCAATTGGCCGCCGCAGTATCCGAAAGAGATGCCATTCGACGGACGTACGAAACGAAGCTGTTAGCGGAGCAGATGCGCTTCAGGGAGCAGTTGTTAGAGGAGCAGATTCGCTTCAGGGAGCAATTGTTAGAGGAGCAGATTCGCTCCACGAAGCAATTGTCAGAGGCGCAGTTTCGCTTCCGGGAGCAATTGCTAGAGGGGCAGATTGACTACATGAGGAAGACGGCGGACGTGAGCGAATTCTATCAGGCTCTGTATGCTAACTCTGCCTCGAAATGACTTACCGTAAAGAAGCGGGTAAATCTGCTGAACGGAGAACGCATGAGTAAGTAGAAAGTACCAACGCGATGCTAACCGGAAGAATTCCGCGGCGTGGCGGCGCGGCCAGCGAAATCCGTGAGACACACGAGACAACGCATCGTCCGGGTGTCCCGATCACCGCGATCGGAAAACGGCTGATGGAACTCGCGTCGCGAAACGGTGCGGCCGTTGCGGCGCGAACTCTCGGCGTAACAGCGAGCCAAGCCTTCGCCAACGACAACATAGGCGCAAGTCGACTGGCTTCGCAAGGAATTGGCCCGCGCGACGCTCGACGATGAAATTCTCCCAAATGCTGTGGCGCACTTTGCGTATGGGGCGCGCTGAAGCACGCGTGGATCGATACCCACCTGGCAGTGCTGCTGTCAGGCGTATGTGTCGGGCGCCGGGCGTGTCGTGCAGCGGCTACTACGAGTGGCGAGTTCGCAAGTCGAGCGCGCCGGCGGCTGAGATCTCATCTCCCGGTCACTATTGCGGTCCCTGCGCTCATCCGGCTCCGAACGCGCACGCTGGCACGCTCTTGCAGGCTGTTTCCGCGTCGTACATCACAAGCACATACTTTTACCAGGACGACATCCGGTTGCACACAAAGCACTACTCTTACTCCCCGACCCGCGCCTTACGCTTTTGGGCACACACTTTTCCGTCGGGCAGGTTGTGTGTACTGCGGCGTGATATGGTCGGAAAGGCCCGTCAGACATAGAGACGTGTGTACATGGTTTGTCTCCGGCGCACTTGGATCGCGACCGTGAGCCAGCAAAAGCGGCCCTGTCCTTGATTCGACCCAGCAGTAGTTTTGCGGTGAGCGAGCCAGGTCAGCCTCGTTGCCATGAACAAAGTAGTCCGGATGCTCGTCGATCCATGGGTGATCCGGCGCCATGTGATTCGGCACGAAGTCGAGCATCAGTTTCAGTCCGCGCCGCTGCAGCCGCTGTCGCAATCGGGCGAGCGATTCAGGGGTGCCGAGATCGCGATGGATGCTGTAGCTCTGAATGGCGAAGCCCGAACCCGCGATGTCTTCGATCTTGAGGTCCGACAGCGTTTGCCGAACTCGTGTCGCCATTCAGGCTTTGCACGCGAAACTTCCCGCGCTGCCTTGTCGGTCTGCCAGATGCTCAGGAACCAGACCCAATCGAAACCGAGGTCAGCCAGGCGATCCAGCTCGGCGTCCGGAATATCGTCGAACGTCACGCGCTTACCCAGCTCACGAGACAACGCGGTAAACCAGACACGCGTGTTGATCTGATACAGCGCCGGATAGCGTACGTCGGACATCGATCCTCCGTCACCTCTGATTTACGGCTTCTCCGCCAACCTGCTCCTTGACGACCTTCGCCATCAGGTACCCGCGTTCTGTTTCAAGCATCGAATGAGCGTCGACGCGCGCAAACAGGTCAAGCAGGGGCGCGACCAGACCCGTCCACCCTGTCTGGTGGCTGGCTCCCAGCCCTGCGCCATTGTCACCGTGGAAGTACTCGTAAAACAGGATCAGGTCGCGCCAGTGCGGATCGTCCTGGAATTTGTCCGATCCACCATACACCGGCCTTCGCCCATTTTCATCGCGCAAGAACGTGCCCGTTAGCCGCCGGACAATTTCCTGGGCCACCTCGAAGAGCGTCATCTGCGGACCCGAACCCGTGGGACACTGAACCTTGAACTCATCGCCGAAAAAGCTGTACAGGTTCACCAGTGCCCGGATGATAAGCATATTGACTGGCATCCAGACCGGACCTCGCCAGTTGGAGTTGCCCCCGAACATCCCGGTATCCGATTCGGCCGGCAGGTACTGTACTTTGTACTCTTCACCCCCAACCCTTAACACGAATGGATGTTCAAGGTGATAACGCGAAAGCGAGCGAATACCGTATGGCCCAAGGAACTCGTTCTCGTCAAGAAGACAGGCAAGTACGCGCACGAGCTTCTTTTTATTGAGGACGGACAACAGACGCCGTTCCTTATAACCGATGAAGCCGGTTTCCGTCGGGGCTATCTGGGCAATCAACTCGGGGTGACGTTTTCGGAACTGGGCGATCAGCTCCATCAGCTTCGGATAGCGAGTGGCATAATCCGCCTCGAACACCGTCGACGCGCATAGCGGCAACAGTCCTACCATCGACCTCACTTTCAAACGGCTCGCCTGCCCGTCCGGGAGGCGCAGCAAATCATAGAAAAAGCCGTCCTCCTCGTCCCACATTTCGTCATGGTGTTCGCTGCGGCGGTCCATTGCATAGGCGATCCACATAAAATGCCGGACAAACTTGAAGGCGACCTCTTCGTAGAACGGGTCGTACTCAGACAGAATAAGCGCGATCTCCAGCATGTTCTGGCAATAGAATGCCATCCACGCCGTCCCGTCCGCCTGCTCCAGCGTTCCGCCGGTCGGAAGCTGCGCGCTGCGGTCGAAGACACCGATGTTGTCCAGACCCAGAAAGCCGCCTGCGAAGACGTTGCGCCCGGTGGGATCCTTGCGATTGATCCACCAGTTGAAATTGAGCATCAAACCCTGAAACGATCGCTCCAGGAAGTGCGGATCAGCGCGGCCCAGTTGTTTCTCGTACTTGTATAGCCAGAGTGTCGCGGCGGCATGCACCGGCGGATTCACGTCGCCGAAGTTCCACTCGTAAGCCGGAATTTGCCCGCTCGGGTGCGAGTACAGGCTGCGCAGCATCAGCAGTAGCTGATCCTTGGCGAAATCGAAATCCACCAGCGCCATGGAGACCGTGTGAAACGCAAGGTCCCAGGCGGCGTACCAGGGATATTCCCACTTGTCCGGCATGGAGATCACGTCGGCGTTCAGCATGTGGAACCAGTCTGTATTGCGCACGTCGCGACGAGCGGACTCGAGCAAAGGATGACTCTTGTGCTCACGTAGCCACTTGTCCAGGTCGAAGTAGTAATACTGCTTGCTCCATAGCATTCCAGCCAGCGCCTGGCGGTGCACACGGCGTTGATCTTCTGTCAGCGACTTTGGCGCAATCCGCTGGTAGAACTCGTCGGCCTCGGCGATGCGGCTCTCGAATATTTTGTCGAAGCCATCGAAAGGATCATTCATTCTGGCGGCCGTCAGCCGCAGCCGGATCGTCCTGCTTGCCCCGGCAGGCAGGACGAAAATATAGTGCGCCGCGGCCTTCGTGCCTGTCCTTGCGGGATTTACCGCATCGCGCTGCTTCGAAACGATGTAGCGGTGGAATGCATCCTTAACGTAAGGAGATGCGTTGGGCTCGCCCCACAGACGCTGCGCATTGCTTTCGTTCTCCGTGAACAGCGACTCCGGATCGCCCTCGCAATGGAGCCAGTACGGGTCCAGTTCATGATGCGTGACGGCAATCGTACCCGGTCCGGCTTCGTACAACGATGGCTTGCGATCGCCCTCTCCCCAGGACCAGGTGTTTCGAAACCACAGTGTCGGCAACACTCTTAGCGGTGCCGCCTCCGGTCCGCGGTTATGTATCGAAATCCGCACAAGAATATCGTCAGGATCTGCCTTGGCGTATTCGATGAACACGTCAAAATACCGGTCATCATCGAAGATCCCGGTATCAAGCAGCTCATACTCAAGCTCGCCCCGTGAACGGTTTCGGTTGGTCTCGACCAGGTCCTGGTAGGGATACTCCCGCTGCGGGTACTTATAGAGGTACTTCATGTAGGAGTGAGTCGGCGTGCTGTCGATATAGAAGTAATATTCTTTAACGTCCTCTCCATGGTTGCCCTCGCTATTCGTGAGGCCGAAAAGGCGTTCCTTCAAAATCGGGTCGCGCTCGTTCCACAGCGCCAGTGCAAAGCAAATCCGTTGGTGGTCGTCGCAAAGTCCGGCGAGTCCGTCCTCCCCCCACTTGTAGGCGCGTGCGCGCGCCTGATCATGAGTGAAGTAGTTCCAGGCGTCGCCGTTTTCGCTGTAGTCTTCCCGGACTGTCCCCCACTGCCTCTCGCTCAGATAGGGCCCCCACTTCTTCCACGGGACATGGGCCTCACGCGTTTCGTTCAAACGCATTTGCTCCGTTACATCCACGATGACAACCGCCATGGCTTTTTCTCCGCTACGGGGAACGAATGCAGCGCGACATCCGGGCAGGAATGCGTCCGTGGCAGACCGCAGACTTGAAAACTTTACAGGAGAGAATACGTAATCCGGCTATCGAGGCATGTTCCGGTCTCTAACCGGATCGAGGTCGCCTGAATGACACGAGCCTGTCGCGTCAATCCACAGGTGTGTCGCTACCGTGATAACAACAGATGCCCTGCCATTCATAAAAATTGCTTAACCAGTTTATTTCTATTCCTGAATGCTCGACCTTGACGTGTTCATGGACAATAAGACTTTGGTCCCACGGTTTGCCGGATTTTTCGACCCCGTAGCGAATGAAACGCGGCTGGCTTCCAGCGTTGGCACGACGCAATCATCGACGCAGGAAGCGCGCTATCGTACGGGTATAGGACCAAAGGCTAATTGCACGTCAACAATCCGGAGTTCAATAATGAAGCTGTAGAGGTGTCGCGCCGCAATAGATCACGCGGTTCGGTATGGCGCTATCCCGCGCAAGGCGGCAGTGCGTATCACCTGGAAGTCGCGCCCCGGAAAGCGTCTGCTGGGAGCAGATCGCGGCTGTCGCAAAGGTCAGCGACGAAGCCATCGCTGCGGCCCATAGGGGCGTGGTTCATCGGCAAGGATCAGGGTTTTGACAGGCGACGCGGCATCCAGTGAAGAGCGGCGCGAAGTCAAGATAACACTATGCATTACAAAGCGCCTGGCAAGTCAACCAGGCGATGTCGACTTCATCGCGCTCGCACAATTGGCTTCAACGAAACCGGGTGCGCCTGGGCCACAACGTACGTGTGCCACGCGAGCGGTCGAAACTGGTGCAGTCACCGGCTGGAACTCGCAACCGGCAACAGGAAATCCACAAGACAGCTGGCATTGTGATCAGTTGGGAGGAGTCGCCATGAACCGGTGGAGTGAAAGACTGTTGCGAGCGGTCCACATGTGGTTCCTCGTTGTACTGATGATGGGCGTGGGCAATGCGAGCGCCCAGAGCCAGCCGCAGCAGCAGCCCACCCAACCGCAGCAGCAGACATTCAAGCCAGAGGAGATCGAGGCGCTGGTGGCACCGATCGCGCTCTATCCGGATTCCGTTCTGTCCCAGGTACTGATGGCCTCCACGTATCCGCTGGAGATCGTGCATGCGGCGCGCTGGGTCAAGGACAATCCGAACGTCAAGGGCGATGCCGCGGTAAAAGCGGTACAGGGACAGCCGTGGGATGTCAGCGTGAAATCGCTGGTCGCGTTTCCGCAGGCACTCGAGCCGATGAATGACAAGCTCGAATGGACCCAGAAGCTTGGAGACGCCTTCCTCGCGCAGGAGAAGGACGTCCTCGCCGCGGTACAGCGACTACGCGCGCGTGCGCAGGAAGCGGGGAACCTGAAGTCCAATGAGCAACAGAATGTGACCGTGGAACCCGCGCCAGCGGGCGGGCAAACCACCCAGACCATCGTGCGCATCGAGCCGGCGAACCCGGCGGTCATATACGTGCCGGCCTACAACCCGACCGTCGTGTACGGTACGTGGGGCTATCCGGGCTACCCTCCATACTACTGGCCTCCGTACCCGGCTTATTATCCAGGCGCCGCGCTCGCTACTGGACTTGCCTTTGGTGTCGGCCTCGCCGCTGCCGGAGCAATTTTCGGCAACTGCAACTGGGGAGGTGGGGACGTCAATATCAACGTCAACAAGGCAGCCAATATCGATCGCAATTTCGATCGCACCAAGGTTCAGGGCGGCAAGTGGCAGCATGACGCGAGCCATCGCCAGGGTGTCGCCTACCGTGACAGCGCATCCCGTGAAAAATTCGCCAACAATGTCTCCGGTGCTGGCGCGCGCGATGACTTCCGTGGCCGCACCGGCGACGCAGGCGACCGGGCCGGCGCAGCCAATCGCGCAGGCGGAGCGAACAATGCCAATCTGGGCGAGCGTGGCGGTGGAAGGAACAACGCCAGTGCCGGCGAGCGCGGCGGTGGCGGGAACAACGCGGGCGTGGCCGACCGTGGCGGCGGAGGCAATGCCGCAGGTGTCAGCAATCGTGCCGGCGGAGCGAACACTGCCGGTGCCGGCAATCGCGCGGCCGTGTCCGACCGGGCCAGCACCGGAAGCGGTGGCCGCGACAGTGCCTTCCAGGGTGTGGGCGGCGGTGGCCGTGCCCAGCAGCAGGACTTCAACCGGGGCCGATCCAGCGCACAGTCTTCGAACTTTAACAGAGCGGGCGGCGGCGGAATGCGGGCGGGCGGTGGCGGCGGACGCGGCAGGCGCTAAGGAGACACGAGCATGAAGTCACCACTACGATTTCTCGCATCGCGGCCAGGCGCGATCGGCACTTCAGTCGCGCTTGCACTCGCACTCTGCCTTGGGACGCCCTCTTCTGCGTACGCCCAGAAGACCTTCAAGTCACCGGAAGCGGCGATGACGGCGTTTGGCAACGCTGTTGCCAGTAGCGACGAAGCAAAATTAAGGGCTTTGCTTGGCGCCAACTTTCGGGAACTCATCCCTCCGACCGGCTCCGAAATCCGGAGCCGCTTCCTGACGGCCTGGGACACGTCACATGCGATTCAGGTGGCGGATAGCGAACACGCCGATATCGCGGTGGGCAACGATGGCTGGACTCTTCCCATCCCCCTCGTGAAATCGGCCCACGGCTGGCATTTCGACACGCTCGCCGGCGTCGAGGAAATGCGTTTGCGCCGCATCGGACGCAACGAGCTTGCTGTCATCCAGACGATGCTTGCAATCTACGATGCGCAGCGCGAATACGCCGAGACGGACCACGACGGCAGTGGCATCCTCGCCTACGCGAACAGGTTATCGAGTTCGCCTGGCAAGCAGGATGGTCTGTACTGGCCGACTTCTCCCGGTGCTACGCCGAGCCCGCTTGGAGTCGCGTTCGCGACGGCGGGCGCGCGCCACACAGAGAGGGCAGGCTATTACGGCTACCACTACAAGCTGCTCACCTCGCAAGGCCCTCACGCTCCTGGCGGGGCCTACGACTATGTTGCAGACGGCAGGCTCTTTGGTGGCTTCGCCGTCGTTGCGTGGCCTGTTCGCTACGGGGACACCGGCATCAAGAGCTTCATGGTCAGTCACAAAGGACAGGTCTACGAGCGTGATCTCGGACCCGACGGCGCGGCGAAAGCGGAGGGAATGCGGTCGTTCGACCCCGGTCCCGGATGGGCGAAGGTGTCACCTTGATGCGCCTCATGCTCACCGCTACCTGCGGCGCCCTGGTCGCGCTATCGGCATGCACTTACTACGGCGTGCCGGCAGGCACCGTGGTGATGACGCCAGCCAGCTACGATCGCTCGTTCGCTGCGGCGGCGGGCGCAATGCGCGACGAAGGATTGACCATCACCGTCCAGGACCCGGCGAGCGGCACCGTCGTGGGCAACGTCGACAGTAGCGTCGTGACGGCCGGCGTGCGCCAGCAGGCCGATGGCAGCGTTCAGGTACGATTCGATTCCAGCAACACACACGACCCGACCTTGCTTCAGCGCGTCTCGCGCAGCTACGACCGTCGTATGGGCCGATGAGCAGTACCGGGATATCCGGCGAAGTCTGGAAATCACCCGCGCAAACGCCCGCATCGGCTCGACGAGCGTGAACACCGTCGCACGCCGGTACCTGAAAATCCGGGCAGCAAAACAGGACACGGCGAGAGAGTGTCAATGAAACGCGAAGCGTTGCTCGATCCAGTCGATAGGGTTTCCGAGATCCTGTTTGGTCTCATCATGGCGGTCACGATCGTGGGCTCCGCGTCGATCGCGTCCAGCACGGAAAACCCTGGCCGTGCAGCGACCATTGCGGCGTTGGGCTGCAATGTCGCATGGGGTCTCGTGGATGCGGTGATGTATCTGCTACGAACGGCGACAGAGCGGACCCATCTCAGGCGCATCGGCTATCAGGTCATCCAGGCAGATAATGAACACGCACGCCGCATCATCGAGAAAATCTTGCCCGATTACGTGCGCGCGATTGTCGGCGAGGAAGAGATTGAAGGCATGCGCAAACGAGTACACGATCTGTCTTCGGAAGGTCGTCGTCGCGCGCTCGAACCGCGGGACTATCTCGAGGCTTTCGGTATATTCCTGCTGGTCGTCATCGCCACTTTCCCCGTAGTATTGCCGTTCCTGATACTGAGTTCCACACCGCTTGCCATGCGGGTCTCACGCGTAATCGCGATCAGCATGCTGTTCGTACTGGGCTTCGCACTCGGGCGACACGCCGGGTATCGAAGCCCGCTGTATACGGGATTCGCGATGGCCGCGCTGGGCGTCGCGCTGATCGCGATGGTGATAGCGCTCGGCGGCTAATCCGATGGTATCGAAACGGGCTGTAACTCGGGCAACGGCACAGCCGCGCATGACCAGAACGCACCGCGCAGCGGGAATCAGCCTGCCCGAAGACCGTTCGCACCAGACACGCAATACACCGCTGCCCCGAGTTCGCCATTGCCCGTGAGGTCATTGGGCGTGCGTGAGACAAGCCGGTCTTCACCTTCACAATTTGAGCCGCGTTACCTTCGCGCCGTTGACCGAGGCGTCCGCCATCAGACCGGTATTGGTCAGCACGAGCGCCACGACCTGCGAGGAGACAGATGTTGTGTCGATTGTGCCGTTCGCGCCGACTTTTATGATCGACACCGCGACGTCGCTGCCAACCGACCACCCAGCCGCGTTGCGGAACGAATCGAGTGCGTCACGCGTCATGAACATGTAAATGACTGCCGTCGACTGCGCTCCAGCCTGAAATCCAAACGAAGCCGCCGCCGTGCTGTAATAGCCGGCCGTCACGCCACCCACACGCAATGCGCCTTCGCCATACGCCGCGCCTGCGATGAAGGCCGCCTTCTTCACGTCCGGAAACACCAGAATGCCCTGGGCCTTGGATGCGAGCTCGCGCGAACCCGAGACGGTCGCGAAGAGCCGGTTCAACGTGCCATCAACACTTGCGTCGATCGCCTGGCGCTTCGAGACATCGGTTTCCGGGCTTTTGCCGCTGTCTGGTGTCATGGTGCAGCCAGCGAGTGCCAGCCCCAGGGCACTGACAGTTGCGCCTGTTATCACAAAGTCCCGTCTGTTCATGATTGACCTCCATTGAGTTGCCGGGGCGAGTCCCCGGTGGGTGAGTCTGGCCGCTACATCCTTCGATCCCGTTCGAGCCAGCGCTGGTTTCCTGCAGGGTGTACATGCAGCGTCGGCAGCGTGGCGTTTTCGTCATTTCTTTCGAGGAATTTGCGGGCGTCGACGATGTCGGCTGCGAGCAGGTTCGCGACATTGCGATTGATGTGAGGCCTTAACACAGCCCGCGGACTTGTGCCCTTCTCTCAAATCGGCCTCTCAGCTTCTACAATGATTCTTCTCATAGCTCGAAACAATACGACCTTGGTCTCACAGTCCATGCACCGCCCTGGAAAGCGGTCGCGACCTTGAGCAGCCTGATCCGACGGGTTATCTCGTGGAGTGAATAACTGCATCGGATCCTGGTCCTGGGTCATTTACCCAGAACGCACCCTGCTCTGCCGAAACGCACGATGCGCGGCAAATACGACCTTGGTCCGATTGCGCGCGGCATGGCGGGAACGCAATGATAAAAGCGAACCTGCCGCTGCTGCACACACATCGTCCAGCGCGAGATCCGCCAGAACTGACCTGATCTGACCGGTGCCGGTTGCGGCATCACTTTCAGGCAGTCGACGACCTGTATTAGCGCGGGCTCAAGCAAGGAGCTGCCATGAATAAATTAGCGAAATGCTGCGTTCTAGCCGTTCTAGCCGGCTCCATACCATTGGACGGAGCAGCGCAGGGAAGACCGATCGCCTATCCCGCCAAGGGACAAAGCCAGCAACAACAGCAGAAGGACGACGGCGCATGTTATTCGTGGGCCAAGACCAACACCGGCATAGATCCGGCTGCCATGTCCCCGGCCCCGCCTCCGCCTTCTGGACCGGCGGTGGGCGGAGGCGAACGCGTTCAAGGCGCTGCGCGTGGTGCGGCTGGCGGAGCGGTAATCGGAGCCATAGCGGGTGACGCAGGAAAAGGCGCGGCGATTGGCGCCGCGACGGGAACGATGGTCGGCGGCTCGCGCGCGCGGCAGAACCGCCGGGCTGCCGCGGCGTCCACCCAGTCTCAGTCCCAGGGTGCAATGGACACCTACAACCGTGCCTATGCCGCCTGTATGGAAGGTCATGGCTACACGATCAAATGAACGCTCGCTCAATGGCAATACGACGCGCCTGTGTCATGAAAGAAAAGGCGACCCGTCAAGCCGCAGGAGAATGCGTACCTGTTCGTTCAAGGAGAGCAGCATGAGAAACAGCAAACTCGTTGTTGTCGCGGCACTCGTGGCTCTCGCGAATGTCGGGTTCGCCCAGACGAAACCGCAAGTGGACGTCACAAGCGTACCCGGCAAGGTATCCGTGACCGGAACGATCAAGACGACGTCGACTGTCGTGGGCATCGAGCCGGATACGCGAACAGTCTGGCTGAAGGATTCCAGGGGAAAGGTCGTGCAAGTCGTGGTAGGTGAAGAAGCACGCAACTTCGACCAGATCAAGCTCGGCGATGTCGTCAAAGCCGAATACTCGCAGGCCATTACCCTCACACTTATAAAAGAGGGCGCAACGGTGGGCGCCAATGAAAATCACTCGCTTGAGCGTGCGCCACTCGGTGCGAAGCCCGGAGGCACCGCCACCCGACAGATCACCGTCATGGCCAATGTCGCCGCGGTCAATACTCATAGCGGCGTCGTGACACTGAAGGGTCCGCAAGGCAATTCCGTGGACGTGGTCGTGCAGGATCCAGACCAGCTAAACCGGATCAAGAAAGGCGATCATATGGAAGTGGTCTACAACGAGGCTTTTGCAATTTCCGTCGAACCTCAAACCGGCAAATAGCCCAAGGCTCAACAAGCGAGAGATCTGGCTGCTCTACCCGGCGTCTCTGCGAGACGAACCCTGCAGCGCAGTCTGTTCGTTGAAGCGGGGCATCCCCATGCGTTTTCGAAGCGCTCATGGTTGTTGACCGGTGCGAGAATCATCGTCTTTGCGCTCGACCAGACTGAACCCCCCGGCTTTTCGCTGATTCCCGCTCGTTACCTAGTACTTGATATCTCTGGCGGTCTCACGCCCGTTCTGCTTGGTCTGGCGCTTCTCGTGCCGGCACTGTGAGTTGTTTTTCTGGTTGTCCGCGCGACACCCCTGCTTTGTGTCTCGCGCGCCCTGACGGGTGTCCTGGCGCACGTCGCGCCCGGCACGACGTTGTTGCGCCTGCTCCGTCGCCCAGGAGGTTTCTGAAAAGATTGCTGCCAGCAACACCGCTATCAGGCCAATGAGCCGACGGTTCCGTTCGAGCATGATGCACCTCCCCTTGAATGCGTATGGAAACCTGATTCAGATTCTGCTCCTGGCGGGTAGTTCGGGATCGGGACCGGGAATATCTCCGCCTGCGAGCGCGCGAGCAAGATGTCTGAACTGACCTGTCGGAAGGCACGTCGTTGAAGATCACCTGATGAATCTCACTGCGGGCCGCTCGCCAGTACCACCGCTGCGATATCGCGGCTGACTGACGCGAGCGCGCGGTCATGGGCCGCGACGATCGGCTCGTAACCAGGGCCGGAAATCACCTCGTGCGCAACGGAGTGGCCGAGCACCGGGCGTGTCTTTCCGGGAGGGCGCACAGCCCATTGCACGTCAACGGTAACGTCCCGCCCTGGCACGGACTCGAAGTTCACCACATCGAGCCGCACACGCCATGTGGTCAGCGGGTCATCCCATCCCTCGAAAACCGATACTTGCTGCGAGTTCAGCAGCGCGCCAAGGTCTGCGGCAATCACGCGCGCAATACCGCCTTTCAACGATTGTGCCCAACGGGCGAACTCGTTGATTTCGACTTCGTTGGCGTCGACCCGCGTCACGATCTGTGGCCGATCGACGATGTCCGGTATCGTGACAGGACCGATCACCATCGACACGGGCCTCGTCGTCCCGGAACGGGTGAGCGACGCGTCCGGGCTAAGTGTATAGAAACTGGTCGGCGGCGACGCGCATCCACCCAGCAGGGCGGCCACCAGTCCAGGAATGAAACAGGCTCGACCGTATCTCATGGTTTGTCCCCCGACTTGCCGCGAACCAGTGCTTCTGGATGTCGCGACAGATAGTCGGCAAGCGTACGAAGCGACGCGGCAGTGCGGGTCAGTTCCTGCATTGCATCTGCCGTGGATTGCTGCAGCGCCGAATCCGGTTGCAACGCGGTATTGGCGGAATCCAGCATTGTCTGCGCCGACGTCAACGTGTCATGAGCGCGCGGAACGACCTCGGTATCAAGCTGGGATAGCAACGCATTGGCGGTGCGCAAAGTCGTCCGGGCGTCGTTACCGAGGCCCTCGAACGGAATGCTATTGAGCTTGACCAGCAGCCGGGTAACCGAGTCCTGCAGCGATTGAAGCGTACGCGGTACCGCAGGCAACTCGGGCGGTGACTTGTCCCAGTCTATCTTTGCCCTGGCCGCATCCGGGAAATAGTCCAGCGCAAGATAGAGCTGTCCTGTCAGCAGATTTCCATTCCTGAGCTGGAACCGGAATCCGTTGTCCACCAGGTAATTCGCGATGCCACGCGGGTCGTCGCTGATACGCCCTCCGGTGCGGCCATCCTGGTAACGCGACGTAAAGCGCTCAGGATAGATCTCGATTTCGACGGGAATACTGAAACTGTGCCGCTGGGCGTCGAACCGCGTATGAATCGCGGTCACCCGCCCGATCTCGATGCCGCGGAAGTCGACAGGTGCACCCACTACCAGCCCGCGTACCGAATCCGCGAAGTTCACGACGTACTTATCGATAATGCGGTCGTGCTGTTTCATGGCGTCGGTGCGCGTCGGGTACAGCTCGAACTGCGTGTTGGCCGCGGCATCGGCTTCTTCCACCGAATCCGGCGGCGACTCGAACGCAATACCGCCGACGATGACAGACACGATCGACTGGGTTTCAATGCGCACACCGTTGCTATCGAACGCCATGTTGAATCCGCTCGCGTGCCAGAAACGCGTGTCGGTTTTCACGAACCGGTCGTATGGCGCGTTGACAAACACCTTCAGCGTGACGCCTTTGCCGTTCGGATCCAGTTGATAAGATGCGATCTGGCCGACCTGAAGCCTGCGGAAATAGACGGGCGAACCCACATCCAGCGAGCCGAGCCCCACACTCTTCAATATGAACTCACGCCCCGGCACGTCACTCGCAAACACGGGCGGCTCTTCGAGCCCGACAAAACTGCGTCGCGCTTTCGCCGAATTGCCCACATCGACGTCGACGTAGGAGCCGGATAGAAGCGTGCCGAGTCCCGAGACCGTACCGCCCGAAATGCGCGGCCGGACCACCCAGAAACGCGTATTGTCCACGAGCAGACCCGCCACGTCGCGAGCGACCTCCGCTTTCGCCAGCACGTGTTTGTGGTCCGGCGCAAGCATCACCGTTTCCACCACGCCGATGTCGACGTCCTTGAACTTGAGCTTGGTCTTCCCGGCCTCGAGGCCCTCGCCTGTCTTGAAGCTAATGGTGATGTTCTCGCCTCTTTCCATGACAGCCTTCACGGCAAGCCACCCGCCAACCAGTATCGCCACGATCGGCACGAGCCACACCAGTTGCATGCGCCAGCGCGAGCGCGGCAAAGGGTCCGCGGCGGGAAGATCGGGAATATCAGGCTCTTCATTTGCCCCGGACATGATCTCTCTCCGCTTCGTCCCATATGAGGCGAGGATCGAAAGACATCGCCGCCAGCAGCGTGAGCACCACGACCGCTCCGAATGCTATCGATGCCGGGCCTGCCTTGATCGTTGCCAGTGCCTGGAATTGCACCAGCGCAACCAGCATCGTGATGACGTAGATATCGAGCATCGACCATCGTCCCACCAGCTCGACTATGCGGTAGATCCAGGTGCGCTGCTCAGGCAGCCATCGCGAGTGAATCTGTGTCGAGACCGTCAGATACACGAGGCCCAGGATCTTGAGCATCGGCACCACGATGCTCGCCACGAAGACGAGCACGGCGAGTAGCCACGACCCCGACACCCATAGATAAACCACACCGCTCATGATCGTGTCCTTCTGCGCGCCGAAGAGCGAACTCGTATCCATCACGGGCAGCACGTTCGCGGGCACGTACAGCACCATTGCGGCCACCAGATACGCCCACGTCCGCGAGAGGCTCGCGGGCTTGCGCATATGCGCCCGCGATCCGCACCGCGCGCAAATACACACACCCGCTTGTGCCGGCGGCCGCATCAGCAGGCCGCACTCGTGGCACAGTACCAGCCCGTATCCGGACGCCGTCACGGCGGCGCGGCGAACCTTGATGGGAGGCAGCCGCCATGCACGGCCGGTATCGTCCCCGGCTACGATGCGCGCCCACATCTCACGCGGGTCGAATGAAGCCGACGCCGCCGCGAGCAGCAGCATCAGCGCGATGAACGACCACAACGCGGTGCCCGGAACCACTGTCGCAATGTGCGCCAGCTTGACGAGCGCAACGAGCAGCCCAAGGATCAGTACCTCGGTCATGCCCCACGGACGCGCCAGCTGAAACAGCCGGAAGGCGGCGGGCGCTTGCCACGGCACGCGCCCCAGTTGCAGCGGCAGGAGTAGCCACAGCATCGCAAAGGTCTGCAGAACAGGCATGAGAATCGTCGTGATGCCGACAAGCACCGCGAGCGGCCACGTGCCGTTGACGTAAAGTACGCGCACCGAACCCGCCAGCGTGGTTTGAATGAGATTGCCGTTGACCGACAAACCGACAATCGGAAACACGTTCGAAATGACGAGCAGCACCGCCGACGCGATGGCAAATGCCAGCGCATTTTCGGGTCCGTTCGATCGCCCTCTTCGAAGCACCGCGTGGCACCGGTGGCAGCGTAATGAGCTGCCGGGTGTGACGGGCGCGCCGAGCTGGAGCAGATCGCACTCTGGACAGGCGATGATCTCCGGCGCTGTCATCGCGCCTCCAGTGCCATTGGCGGATCCGCTATCGGAGAGGGGCTGCGCGAGACGGGCCCGGTGTTCGCAGGCGTTTGCGCCGCGGGTGGCGGGACCGTCATTTTTTCCGCATCGAGAACCCAGCCGCCTCCCATTGCCTTATAAAGGGCGACGATCGAGTCGAACACGGCACCATTGGTCTGGGTATAGCCGAGCTGCGCGTTGAACAGACTGCGCTCGGCGTCCAGCACCTCGATGTAACTCGTATAGCCTCCCTCATAACGCAGCCGCGCGAGCCGTGCGTAGGTGCGCAGCGCATCGACCTCACGGCCCTGGATCACGAGCTGCTCGCGCGACTTCTGTAGCCCGATCAGCGCATCGTCCACTTCCTTAAAGGCGGTCTGGATCGCCTGCTCGTACTGGATCAACGCCTGTTGTTGCTGCGCTTCGGCTTGCTTCACCTGACCGCTGATACTGCCGGCGGTGAAGATCGGCATGCTCACCGAGCCGGCAAATGCCCAGATTCTCGCCGGTCCGGTAAACAGCTTCGAGAAATCGCCGCTGGCCGAACCAAACAGCCCCGTCAATGAGATCGACGGAAAATAGAGCGCCCGTGCCGCGCCGATCAGCGCGTTCGCGGCCACCAGGTTCTGCTCGGCCTGAAGCAGATCGGGGCGGCGTTCGAGCAGATCCGACGGCAACCCGGCCGGTACGGCGGGAATCACCAGATCCGACACGGCGCGGCCACGCATGATGTCGCCAGGGTTGCGGCCCAGCAGGACCGAGAGCGCGTCCTCCTGCTGGGCGATCTGCATCTCGAGCTGCGGAATCGTCGCGAGCGACGCTTCGTATTCAGACTGGCTCTGCGCGAGTTCCATCTGGGACACGTTGCCGCCCGCAAAGCGCAGCGTGAAGACGTGTACCGATTCCGCGCGGCTCTCTGTCGTGGCCCTGGCGATCTCGAGCTGCTGGTCGAGATCGCGCAGATTGATGTAGGAAGTCGCCACCGACGCCACCAACGTCAGGATCGTCGCACGGCGTCCCTCTTCGCTTGCGAGCAGGCTCGCGCGTGCCGCTTCGGTCTCGCGGCGCACCTTGCCGAACACATCGATTTCCCACGCCGCCGACAGTGTCGGCTGGAAATCGTTATAGACCGGCGACAACCCCGCCGGCAACGGCACAGGCCCAGCCTGCGAGGCACGCTGGCGTTGTGCATCGAAGCTCGCACCGACCTGCGGGAACAGCCCCGCCCGGGTCGTCACGAACTGACCGAGAAACTGATCCACGCGTGCAGCCGCGATCTTCACGTCCTTGTTATTCGCCAGCGCGGTGGTAATCAGGTCGTTGAGCACCGGGTCCTGGAATTGCTCCCACCACGCGGTGTTGGCGACCTCGACGCTCTCAGCGGCAGTGAAGCGATAAGTGGCGGGTGTTTCAACCGTCGGCCGCACATAGTTGGGCCCGAGCAGACAACCGCCCAGTCCCAGCAGGACCGGCACCAGAAACAGCAAGGAGACCGAGCTACGCATGTCATTCGTCCTCGCGTCGGGCCGACGGCTTGACTGCCGGGCCGCCAGGGCCCGCGCCCTGGCCGTGTGCGGGGCCTCCGCCCGATGCGCCGTCGCTTGAGCCCGGTGTCTTCTTGCTGCCCGACTTTTCGGACATTGTCTCGAGAACGTAGAAGAACATCGGGATGAGGAACACGGCGATCACCGTTGCACCGAGCATGCCGCCGATCACGCCGGTGCCGATCGAATGGCGGCTGTTGGCCGAGGCGCCGGTCGCAATGGCAAGCGGCACGCAGCCGAGAATGAACGCGAGCGAGGTCATCACAATCGGGCGCAGCCGTTCGGACGCCGCCGTGACGGCGGAGTCGTACACCGACTCGCCCGACTCGCGATTGAGCACGGCGAACTCGAAGATCAGAATGGCATTCTTGGCCGCGAGCGCAACCAGCATGGTCAACCCGATCTGGAAGTAGACGTCGTTTTCGAGGCCGCGTAGCAGGATCGCGAGCACCGCACCGAACACCGCGAACGGCACAGCCATGAGTACCCCTACCGGCAGACTCCACTTCTCGTATTGCGCGGCGAGTATCAGGAACACCATGACCAGGCCGAACACGAACACCAGCGATGAGGAACTGCCGGCCTGTCTCGCTTCGTAGGCCTCGCCGCTCCAACCCAGGTTATAGCCCGCCGGCAACGTCTGCGCGGCGATCTCGTTGAGTGCGGAAATGACCTGGCCCGAACTGTAGCCCGGAGCGGCATTGACCGTGATTTTCACCGCTGGAAAATTATTGAACCGCGTCACCAGATCCGGACCGGTGACATACCGTGAAGTCATCACGGCCTTGAGCGGCACCATGTTGTTCGTCTTGCTGCGCACATAGATCTGGTCGAGATCCATCGGCGAGAGCCGATACGAGGGCTCGGCCTGCAAGATCACCTGCCACAAGCGGCTTGAACGGTTGAACTGCGACACGTACAGCGAGCCGAACATCGTCTGCATCGCGCTATACACTTCTTCGATCGGCACACCCAGGGTCTCCGAGCGGTCGCGGTCCACGTCGACCAGCAGTTGCTGCGCAGACGCGTTGAAGGTCGAAGTGATGCGCGCCAGCTCGGGCCGTGCCTTCGCCTTGGCGATAAATTCGTCCACCACTCCGGCCAGTTGCGCGATGGTGGCATCGCCCTGGGCCTGTACCCATACTTCGGTGCCGCCGGTCGTACCAAGGCCCGGAATCGACGGTGGATTGATCGGCAGAATGATCCCTTCCTTCACCCTGGACAGCTTCTCGTAGGCGTCGATCAGGACAGCGCGCGCGTTCTGGGTTTTGATGTTGGCGGACTTGTAGCGCTCGTCAAAACTCTTGAGGCCGATAAAAAACGTTCCTGCGTTGTTCTTGTTCTGGCCATCAAGCAGGCTGAAGCCGTCGACAACCGTCACATTGCTGACGGCCGGCTGCTTCATGAAATAGTCCGTGACGTGCTGTGAGACTTCTCCTGTACGGTCGAGGCTCGCTGCATCCGGCATGATGACCGCGCCGAGCAGATACCCCTGATCCTCGGGCGGCAGGAACGAGCCAGGCACGGTCCTCATCATCACAACCGTAAGCGCGATCATGCCGGCAAACAGGAGCAGCGCTATCACGAAACGCTTGATGACCAGCTTCACGGCGTTCGAGTAGCTCTTCGTCATCCGCGCGAAGGCATTGTCGAACCACCTGAAGAAGCCACGTTTTTCATGGTGGCCTGGCTTGAGCAGCAAGGCAGCCAGCGCCGGCGACAGCGTCAGCGCAACCACCCCCGAGAGCACCACCGAGATCGCGATGGTGATGGCAAACTGCTTGTACAGCTGGCCGGTAATGCCGCCAAGGAATGCCACCGGCACGAACACTGCGCACAGCACCAGCACGATGGCGATGACCGGACCGGAGACCTCGTCCATCGCGCGCTTGGACGCTTCCTTCGGGCTCAGCTTGTACACGTTCATGTTGCGTTCGACGTTCTCGATCACCACAATCGCGTCGTCCACCACGATGCCGATCGCGAGAACCATCCCGAACAGGGTCAGCATGTTGATCGAGAAACCGAGCGCGAGCATGCCCGTGAACGTGCCGACGATCGAGACCGGAACGGCGATCACTGGAATCAGCGTGGCACGCAGGCTCTGAAGGAACACGAATACGACGATCACCACCAGCACCAGCGCCTCGAAGAAGGTATGGACAACGTCGGAAATGGATGCCCGGGTAAATTCGGTGGTATCCATCGCAACCTGATAGTCGATGCCCTCAGGGAATTGCTTCTTCATCTCGGCGAGCGTCGCGCGCACCTGTTTGGATACATCGAGCGCGTTAGCTCCGGGCTGCTGATACACCGCGATGATGGTGGCGGGCTTGCCCTGAAACTTGCTGCGAATCGAGTAATCCTTCTGACCGAGTTCCGCGCGGCCGATGTCCTTGAGCCGCACAATCGCCGCGCCATTGCTTGCGGCGCGGATAATAATGTTTTCGAACTGCGCAGGGTCGGTCAACCGGCCCGTGGTGGTAACCGCAAACGACTGTTCGACCGCTGTGCCGGTGGGTGACTGGCCGAGACGCCCGACCGCGAACTGCTGGTTCTGGTTGGCGACAGCCTTCTGCACGTCGCCCGCCGTGATGCCCAGTTGCGCCATGCGGTCGGGTTTCAGCCAGATCCGCATCGCGTAGTCCGGCGTGCCGAAGATACTCGACTGGTTCGCGCCCGGGATGCGCTTGAGCGCATCGAGCACATAGATGTTGGCGTAGTTGGCGATATAGGTCGCGTCGTAGCGGTTACTCGGCGAGTAGATGGCGATAACCATCATGAACGCCGACGATTTCTTCTGCACCTGGATGCCCTGCGACTGCACCGAGGACGGCAATTGCGGCAAGGCCAGATTCACGCGGTTCTGCACATCGACCTGCGCCAGTTCCGGGTTGGTGCCGATCTGGAAGAACGCGTTGAGCGTATAGGAACCGGTCGATGAACTCGACGAGTTCATGTAAATCATGTTGTCCGCACCGTTGACCTGCTGCTCGATCGGCGCGGCCACATTGTTCGCGACCACGTCCGCATTCGCCCCGGGGTAAGTGGCGGAGATCGTGATCTGCGGTGGCGTGACGTCGGGGTACTGCGCGATGGGCAGGTTGACCATCGCCACCGCGCCCCCCAGCGTGATGACAATCGAGATGACTGTCGCGAAAATGGGCCGGTCGATGCAGAAGTGGGAGATGCTCATCTCGTCAGCCCCTCACTTCGTTACGGGCTGGCCAGACTCCCGCCCCGCCAGGCGCTGTGGCTCGCCAGGCGGCAGGCCGGCGGCGGCAGGCTGACTGGCCGGCGCACTGGGAGCCCCGGTGACCTTGAGCGGCGTGTCCGCCACGACGCGGATCGCGCCGTCAACCACGACACGCTCGCCTGCTTTGAGACCGTCGGAAATGAACCAGTCGTCGCCATGCCAGTCACCGGTTTCGACGACGCGCTGATGGGCTTTGGAGTCTTTATCGACCACCCACACGAAGTGGCTCTTCGCGCCCTGCAATACGGCGCGCTGTGGCACGAGAATCGCGTTCGGGCGCACCGCCCCGGAGACCACCGCGCGCACGAACTGTCCTGGGCGCAGCGTGCCCTGCGGATTGGCGAACGACGCGCGCACGAGGAACGTACCCGTGGTCGTGTCAAACGCCGGGTTGGTGAAGTTGATCTCACCGCGCTGAGGAAACACCGAGCCGTCCGCAAGCACGACGGTCACCTGGAAATTCTGATTGACGGGAAACTTCAGGCGGCCTTTGGATTCCTGGTCGCGGTAACCCAGCAACTCATTTTCAGAGATGCTGAAGTTGACCCACATCGGATCGAGCTGGTAGATGTAGGTGAGCAAACCGTTAGGGCCGGACGTCACATAGCTGCCGTCCTGCTGTCTCGCGAAACTGGATAACCCCGCGAGGGGCGACTTGATCGTCGTATAGCTGAGGTTGAGCTCGGCAGTTTGCACCTGCCCCTGAGCTGCGATCACGGCGGCCTCCGCCTGCTTTTCACTGCCAGTCGCGTCGTCGAGGTCTTTCTTGCTCAATGCGTTCTGCGCGGCAAGCGGTATTACACGCGCAAGATTCGCTTTGGTTACATAGAGCCTTGCCTGCTGCTGGGCAAGCTCGCCCTTTGCAGTTTTCAGCACGGCCTCGAATGGCTTGGGATCCATCAGGAACAGTGTCTGGCCGGCGTGGACCAGTTGACCCTCGGTATACACCCGCTTGTCGAGAAAGCCGTCGACCCGTGCACGAATCTCGACTTCACGTGAGCTTTGCGTCTGCGCGGTGAATTCGAAGTCGACCGGCGTGTCATGCGGCTCAACTGTCATGACGGTCACCTCGACCGGTCCGGCCGAGGGCGGCGGCGCCGCTTTGTGGCAAGCGCAACAAAGCGTCAGCGTGGCGCAGACGAGCACCAGCGTGCGGCCAGTGAGACCGCACACCGGACGACGAAGCAGGAATGACCTGGCCAGGGATCCGCGAGAAACCGGCCACGGCATGATGTGAAGGATGGAGACGTTTTTCATCGCGTGCCCCGCCTGGTCACAAGGCCGTACAGTTGCCGAATAGCACAATTGCATCCTCGCTATTCACGATCATCAACGTCATCGAGCCGTCTCCCGAGTCGAGGGCGAGCGTCCACCCATATCCCATCTCCATACCCTCGATGACGACCTGATTCGGCTCTTTGTTGACGGTCAGCATGGGTGTCGTGCGTGCGGGTCCGGTGATGACTTTCTTTTCGAAGTTGACGGAAAGAAACCTGGGTGCTCCGATGTCCGCCGGCAAGGACCGCTTGCACGTGAGTCCTGGATCGCATGAATGTGCTTCCATGGTCGCGCAGAGCAGCGGCTTGCTGCCGTCGAAGTCGGCTGCCAGCACATCGGATGCAACAAGGCCGAGAAAAATCGTGAGTAAAACGGACCCGGATCTCATCACGTACGCTCCCGCATTTTCTTTGAACGCGACCGCACATCGCACGGCGCGCGCGTCGAAACCATGCACGCGCCTCGAACAGCCCGGCCGCGCATCCAATGCGCGACATCTGGCCTTCAAATTGACGCGTTGACCTGGTTCAGTTTGGTAGCTGTGCAAAAGGGAGACAATCGGACCTTGGTCTCATATCGACCAGCAGGGCGAAAGTGCTTCAAGGTTGCGGCGTGTTGCCTATCGCCATTTCCACGGCCTTGATCAGGATCGCGCCGTTTAATGGCTTGCGCAGGTACGCGGCGGCGCCAGCCGCAATCGCGGTCTGTCGGGCGGAAAGCTCGTCGTAGGCAGTAATCATGATGACAGGCAAGCCCATCGGCGCAAGCTGACGCTGGACTTCCAGGCCGTTAACTCCAGGCATCTGGATGTCCAGGATCACACATGCAGGCCGATATGACGGAATCGCCGAGAGCGTATCCAGGAACTCGCTTCCGCTGGAAAACGTTTCTGCTGCTATACCAGCGGAGCGCAGCAAACGCTTGATGGCTCGGCACACCGATTCGTCATCGTCGATCACAGCGACGATTTGGTTGAGATTGACCATATGACGACGCGAACGCGCGCTCGCCCTCCCATGAATAACCTTTGCAGCTTCAGCCTAACGGCGGATAGCAAAATGGGATATAGGGCTTTGGTCCACCAGGCGCTCTGGCGCTCTGGTCCACAAGAGCATTGCGGCAGCGGATCAGCGCAAACAGGCCTCTCCCGGGGCATTTATCAGACTTTCAGGAGACTACGCCTCGTCGCCCGCGTATACACCGGCCTTTTCCGCAAGCCGGACGAGTTCGACAATGGATCTCGCCTTCATCTTCTCCATCACCCGGGCACGATGAATCTTGATGGTCTTTTCGGCTGCGCCCAACTCGCTGGCGACCTGTTTGTTCAGCCGCCCCCTCAACACGAGCACCATGACTTCGCGCTCGCGGCGGGTGAGATGACTGACCCGCTCCTCGATCTCCGCCCTTTGGCTCCTGGTCGCACACTCTATGCACGCACGCTTGAGTGCGCGATCTATCGCAGCGAGTAATAGCGATTCGCACACCGGCTTGACCAGAAAGTCGAGTGCGCCAGCCTTCATCGCATCCGCACACGAGCTGACGTCGCCATGCCCGGTCAGAAATACGATTGGAAGAAGCTGGTTGAGCTTGCTCTGTACCTCCAGCCCGGTCATGCCAGGCATCTGCAAATCGAGAACGAGGCAGGCCGGTGCGCTCGTCAGATCGGCTTTGTTCAGAAGTGCTTCTGAACTCTCGAAACATTCGACGCAATAGCCAGAGACGCGCAGCAACCGGGCGAGCGCGCTTCGTATTCGTTCATCATCGTCAACGATGAAAACACGGTTGGCAGTCTGGCTCATGGTGACTGTGGGCCGCTGTCCTGCCGTGAGCTGGTTCCCCGTGGCAGCGTTACGTGAAACGACGCTCCCCTGCCAGCATTGTTCTCCGCCCATAGTCGGCCTCCATGACCGGTGATGATCGTTCGACTGATAGAAAGACCCAGTCCGAGCCCTTGTGGCTTGGTCGTGAAAAACGCCCTGAAAATCTTGTGCATCTTGTCGACGGTCAGGCCCGGCCCCCAGTCCATCACCGTAATCCGCACCCCGCCATCCGGTTCTTCGCGCACGGTTGTCTCGACCATGCAATCGGCGGCCGCACAGTCCTTGACGGCATCGAAAGCGTTCAGCAGCAGGTTGAGCACGACCTGCTGAAGTTGGACCCTGTCACCGCAAACCATCGCCAGATTGTCCGAAATGTCGAAGCGGGTGCGAACGCCACGAGCCATGGCGTCGCTGTGCACAAGAAGAGCAATGTCGCGGACGACGTCGCCGACGTCCAGAAGTCGCAGTTCGATATCGCCTTTCCGTACCAATGTCCGGATCTTCTGGATGACTTCGTTCGCGCGGCAGTTATCCGCGATGATATCGTCCAGCACGTCACGAAGCTCCGCTGTGTCGGCCGTCTCCGACTCGATGAATTTCTGTGCCGCTTGCGCGTTGAACAAAATGGCGGTGAGTGGTTGCTTCAGTTCGTGAGCTAGAGATCCCGCAAGCTCCCCCAAAGATGAAAGGCGCGCCAGGTGTTCCAGTTCCGCGTCGCTTCGCTCGCCTTCGCCGCAGGCACTGCGATCCAATATCGCCGCGATCCGCAAGATCTGATTGACGTCTCGGTAATTCGTGGTGTTGACGCCCGTGGGGAAATCAACCCCGTCAGACCGCCGCGCAATCAGCGTCTGCGTGGTTGAAACGTTGGCGATTCTGTTTTCAACGCCATCGTCTGCGACTGTCAAATGATTGACACGCTCAGCATGAACCGGGAACAGTGTCTCGACCGACGCGCCGGCTAGTTCTTTCACGGTATAACCGAACAGTTCCGCCGTTTTAGCGTTTGCAAACGTTATGCGGTCCCGATGATCGATTACCATCATCGGGACCGGCATTAATTCAAGCGTTTCCCTCAGTGAAAACCTTGCGTCCAGTATCCGGCGCGTGCCGCGGCCACTTCCCCGTAACCATGAAACGAACGCAACAATGTATCTTTTCGAGCTCGGCCTTGACTCGGCAAGCTCACGCGTATCGGGCATGGTTTGCTCGATCGACGTATCAGCGTCACTGCAAACGAGCGGAGATGAGGTGTGTCCGAATATCGTCAAACGAACACGGCCGCCTTCTTGAATCAGGCGGCCATCGGTTCGGAAACCCTGCACATCAGGGAAAAGCATTCGAAGAAGACAGCCCTGCTGCACGAACCAGTTTTTTGATATCTCAACTGCGTCTATCGCCAGGTGTCTGCCCTGCATGATCAGATTGATCATCGGTGTCTCCGTACCCAGCGAGTGCGGATTGAGTGCTGCCGCGACGTCTGCTCCGCTGGATTGAACCGTCTAGGTTGACTTCACGATAGTAGTTGTTACTCCACCGGCAACGGCAAATCAGAGCGTGTCAGGAACGTTGCATAACAGGTCCAGCATGAACGGGCATGGCGAAGACGACGAAATGCCCGCCAGGGTTTCGGGCAGGCACTCGTCCCCCGAAGGGGACTTCCTTCGGGGCCCAGTCGCGTGCCTGCTGCCTGAAGTGGTTGGGCCAGCCGAAACCGCCCTCGACCACCCAACGGGGGCAGCAGCATGAAGCCCTTGTTCACCTCGGGCAACTTGATGACCTGCAGCCTCCATCCAGGATAAGCACACCTGGCCGGAAGCATTGCCACGATGCACCGGCTCGCGCCATCCAGCGCAGCGCGTTGAACATTTCGGGTCGTATCGTTGTGTTTAGTATAGGTCGCGGGAATCCATTTGCAATGGAGTTGCAGTAATTCATTCCACTCGATTCTGTGAAGGTGCGCCGGATTTTCCGGGAGACGTGTAAACGACGAAGGTGCTGAGCCGTCATTTTTTATCCAGTTAGTTATTTTTAATGCAAGCGCGAACGCCGTTGGACTTGCAGATTTCATGCGTTGACGTTGCTTGCGCAACGGCCTTTTCCACTGCGGTCAAGCGAACCGCCCCGGGGAATCGCGGAGGCGGGCTGGCTTAAGTTAAGGCGAGTTCAGCGGCTGGTGTTTCAGGTTGCCGGTAGCAGTTTGCCTCAGCTTCAGTGGGCGGGATATAGCTGGGCGGTTCCATCAGCCGATGGTGATCGAATCAGGCCAGTTCCGGCTGGTCGTTCGCCGAACCTTTTCAGCCGTCACTCAAGACTTCAATACTTCCGTCACGGATCGCGCCGACGAATGTGCGGTAATCATGCTGGTTCTGCGAGCTGTACTCGGTCGCGAACTCGCTGATTGCATCGTCCATCGTTCTTCCCGAACCCATGTATCCCGCAATCATTGCAGCGTCGCCGGAGCGGGCGTGCGCCCGGGCAAGTGCATGCGCGCACATCCTCGCGTACTGACGCAACATGGCTGTGTCCCAATCCTCGATCACGGCAGTCATTTTCATATCGCGAAGCTGACGGACATAGAAATCGCGCCCGTTCTTTCCGCGTGTCCATCCGAGGAACACGTCGCTTGCGGCCTGCATGATACGTTGCCCCGCTATCACCCGCTGACCATGATTCGCGTGCAAGCTTTTGCCGGCATAAGGTTCGAGTACCGAAGCGCGCGCTTCCTTCACCTGCAGGAAGAGCGGGTCGTGATCCGCCGCCATGAAGAGCCCCAGGCCGCACATCGTCCCGACGCTGCCCACACCGACGACCTTGATCGCCATATCGAGAAAGTGAAAGCGGTCGAAAAGGATGCGGGTGTGTTCCGGTAACGTCTCGCGGTAGGACGCAATCGCGTCGACATACCCGGATTCGAGTCCAGGAGCCACACTCGCGTCGGGATGGTAGATCAGCGGCGGCTCGTCCTTGATTCTGGGTCTCGCGCCTTCCAGAGAAACCAGCTTCGGATAGAAATGGTCAGGAACCGTCCGCCGCCGCTCGGCTTCGATCCGCTCGGCGAGGCGCTTACGTGCTGCTTCCACTATCTGCGGATTGCCGCAGCGATCGCTATATTTCTGCAAGTCGATCCGGTCGTACCAGACATCGAGCGCGCGCATCGACGCATAGTCCATCATCCGTTCACGGTATTCACGTACGAGGTCTCTGGAAACACGTGCTTCGTCGCTGCGCGGGAGCTGGAGATACTGTGCGGCGATCACGACGCTCGCGGCCAGCCGCTTGAGGTCCCACTCGAAAGGCGCCGGCAGGGTCTCGTCGAGATCGTTGATGTCGAAGATGATATTGCGCTCAGGGGTCGCGAATCCGCCAAAGTTCATCAGATGCGCGTCTCCGCACGCCTGCACACGGATGCCGCTGGTCGGCGTCCTGGCCAGATCCGCCGCCATCAGTATTGCAGAACCGCGAAAGAAAGCGAATGGAGAAGCTGACATGCGCTCGAAGCGGATCGGTATCAGCGTCGGAATGCGGCCTTCATTGGACCTGACGAGCAGGTCTATCGGATTTTCGCGATCCGCGGAGGCTTTCCACCCGGCCTGCGACGCTCTCGGTACCGCATCGCGCAACAGCCGTCCGTTGTGTGCACGCTCATCGGCAGTCAGGTACGTTCCCGCGCTTTGTGACGCTGCGATCATACGGGGATCGCTGAGGGCCTTGCGCATGTTAATTCTCCGCTCTTCGGCTCACACCGTTCGATTGGCGCCAGACAGCGCGATTCACCCGGACGAGAGCAACGCTTCCTTACCACCCGCCTTACGGGTGACGTTAATGCAACCGTCGCAGCCGGTTGATGCATGCGCACACCGGCGATTTGAAGCAAGCCTAATGCGTGAGTCGGAACGGCAATATAGGACTTTGGTCCATCACGGACGACGGCCACGCCCATCCACTTTTTGAGCGACACCCGGCGTAGCGTCAGGAAGGCGTGATTGTCGCCTGTTGTGAAGCCTCCTGGACAGCGCGAACGGACGCGGCGATGACAATGCCCGTTATGAGTAGCCCCACCAGTCCGAGCAGGATAGAGTCGATTCGGCCCACGGCAGTCGTGGGGACCACGTCGCCATACCCGATGGTGAGCGCTGTAATCGAGCAGAAGTACAGCGTTTGTCCAGGCGACGCTGGCGCTCGGGTCGCCGCCTCCACCGGACCACCGGCATAGTGCATGATAATCGCAAGCACGATGAAAATTGCCAGCAGACTGGCGAGAAACACACGCAGATACCAGAGCGTCCTGGCAAACTCCACAAACACCTGGCGGGCCCTTAGCGGGGCGTCCGCAGCTTTTCCGGCATTGTCCATGGCGGCATCCTCTCGCGATCAGAAAGCGGCCAGCAACGAGGCTTGTCCTGGACGGATACGGACAGAGCGCTGGCCCGGCATCACCGTGAAACCATCTACTGCGTTACTTTGGCATTCAGACAGCGAATCTCGCACGCCTCGTGCAGAGCTACCGCACACGGCGGGGTCGGTCGAGAAGCTGGAGCATCAGGCAGGCGTAGAGGGAGACGGCAATAAAAAGCCCCATACGCACCGCAAATGCACGATAGACATCCTTTCCCGTCACGCTGTCCTGCACCGACTGGCCGAGCAGGATAATCAGGGTAACGAAGCTATTTAGCCAGAAGCCGGGATGGTATCGCTGCGGCCTGCGCGCATAGAGCCTGCGCGCCAGTACCAGGCCAAACAGCAACATCCACAGGAAGAGCATCCATAGATCCACGAAGAGCCTGAGTGCAAACCAGAACACGACTGCGAGCAGGCCGCCGAACAGCGTAGAGCCGAGGAGTTCGCGTGCCGCGCCGCGAGCCGTTGTCGTACAGCTTTGTCTGCCAAGACTGACGGACTTCATGATGATCGGCATGTAGCTGGCGGGATCGATCAGCGCCAGCAGGAAGGCCGGCATTACCACCAGTGCGGCGCGTAGCGCGATCCGGCCGGCCTCGGCATCCGACAGGGCCTGGGCAGCGGGCGGCGCGCGGTCGCTGGCGGGTTCGGGAAACAGCCAGTGGCTGACAGCCAGTACCAGCAAGGCAAGCAGAAGTCCCTTGACGAGAGCACCCACGACCGTGGCGGCTAGTTGATAGTCTGCGGTGCCGGCGGCGGAGATCATGGTCAGCCCGGCCACCAGAAAAGTCGCGACCAGATTGTTGCCGCCGCGCAGACCGTAGCGAAAGGCAAGGAAAAGACCCAGGCCGATTAGCAGCACACCCGGGACAGGGTAGTAGCGCAGCAACGGGATGAGGAGCAGGCCGCAGCCGGTGGTCAACATCACCACCAGCGCGAGACCCAGCGCGGCCTTGAGCGACAGCGGCTGGTTGAGCGTGGCGAGCAGAAAGACGGCGAATACCGGCGCGACCACGGGAATCGGCAGGTCGAGTGCGAAACTGGCCGCAAGACACAGCGCAGTGCCGCTCGCGAGGCGCAGCGGACGCTGGCTGAGCGGTTCACGTTCTTTGAACACGGTCGCCATCAGTAGATGTAGGAAAGCCAGCTCATCAGACGCAGGAACACCCGGCCCGGCAGGTTGAGCAGGTTGCCCGGCCTGGGAAATGCCATGACTTCCGCCTGCCCGCCAATACGGATACCGCGAAGCGCAGGTGCCACGCCCGGGGCAAACTCGACAGTCACCGGGAAGCGCTGCGCCGGCCGTAGCCAGTCGCGACTGTTCTGGATGGTCGGCAGGCCGCCGGGCGGCGTGCTTTGGCCGACGCTGACGCCATAGCCGATGCTGCGAACGTGTCCTTCAAATATCTCACCCGGCAGCGCGTCCAGCACGATGGCGACCGGCGTGCCCGGCTTGACATGGCCCAGGTTGTTTTCGGTCATATCCGCGCTCACCCATACATCGCGTATGGAAATCAGCGTCATCACGGGGCCGCCGGCGGCGACGAACTGGCCGACGTCAGTGCGCAGATCGGTGATCAGGCCACCTGAGCGTGCGCGTATCCGGGTATTGGCCAGATCCAGTTCGGCTTTTTTCACTGTGGCGGCAGCGCTGCGTAACTGCGCGTTGTCCGCGTCGTCGCCGCCTTGCTGCTCGCGCGCGCGCTCCACGTCGGCACGGGCCGCGGTGACCTGACTGATGGCCTGTTCGTGGGTCGCTCGCGCCACTTCGAGGCGGCGCAGCGAAACGGTTCCCTCGTCTTCGCGGTACAGCCTTTCGAGACGTTCGCTATCCTGGCGTGCCTTGACTTCGTTCGCGATGGCGGCGCGCAACGATGCCTGCGCGGAATCGATGCCTGCGGTGCTCGCCCCTATCTGACGCCGTGTCGATTCGAGGTCGGCACGCGCCCGGTCAAGAGCGATCTGGTACTGCAGCGGATCCACTTCGAACAGGATGGCGCCAGGCTTCACTTCCTGATTGTCATGCACGAGTACCCGGATCACCCGCCCCGATACTTCCGGGGCCACCGCGACAACGAAGGCCTGCACCCGCGCCTGTTGGGTGTATGGCGTGAACCGGTCGGCCAGCAGGTACCAGACAAGGCTCACGCCGATCACCGCGGCGACCCACTTGACACCCTTGCCGGCCGGATCGGCGGTGGGCGCTGGCGGCTCCGGCGGCATGGCAGGAGGTTTCGGGGTTTCACTCATCGGAACTGCCCTCTGGCAACGCGTGGGGCGTCGTCACGGACGGCGGCTTCGACTCTTTCAGCAGATCGCCCCAGTTGGTGCGTTGCTCCATCTGCTGGCGCGTGGCCGCGTCGACGAGCGGCGCTTCGCTCTGCCAGCCGCCGCCGACGGCCGCGTAAAGGCTAATCAGACTGGACACTGCATTGCCGCGGTTCACCACATAGGCATCCTGCTGCGCGGAGAGCGCACGCTGGGCATCCAGTACCCGCTGGAAGTCCGAGTAGCCTTCGCGATAGATGGTGTTGGCGAGCGTCAGCGAACGCCGCGCGGCGAGTTCTGCGTCGTGCAGGATACTGTCGCGTTCGAGTGCTGTGACGAGACCCGTCGCGGCATCGTCGGCCTCGCGCGCAGCCTCGCGTACGGTGTTCTGATACGCAACGATCAGTTGTTGCAGACGGGCGTCCTGTACGCGCACGTTGTTCCTGATCTTGCCATAGTCGAACACGTTCCAGCTCACGCTGGGACCGCCGACGAGCGCCAGGGTGGCTGGCGCGCCCGCCACCGAAGTGGCGGTCCAGGCGAGGCTCCCCAGAAGCGTCACCGAAGGATAGAGATCGGCCTCGGCCACGCCGATCAGCGCCGACTGGGCCGCAACCTGAAGTTCGGCGGCGCGAACGTCGGGACGGCGCAGCAGCAGGTCGGCGGGTACGTCCTGCAGCACCGCACGGTCGACGAGCGGGATCATGCCTTCCTTGCCCGGCTGTTCGTCCAGTTCGGGCAGCGGCCCGGGCGGGCGGCCGATCAGGAGGGACAGCGCATGGCGGGCAACCATGATCTGATTCTCGAAATCGGGGACGGTGGCTAGCGTACCCAGGTACTGCGTCTTCGCCTGTTGCAGATCCAGCTCATCGGTTTCGCCGCTCTTGAACAGACGCTCGGTGATCTCATAGCTGCGCTTTTGCAGTCTGGCGTTGTCGCGCGCGATGCGCAGGCGCGCTTCGGCCGTGCGCAGGGCGTAGTAAGTGTTGGCCACCTGGGCGTGCAGCAGCACCAGCACATCGTCATGGTTCGCTTTGGCGGCAAAAAACGCGGCATCGGACGACTCGATCGCGCGGCTAAAACGCCCCCAGAAATCGAGTTCCCAGCCTGCGCTGAAGCCCGCGCTGTATTGCAGGAAGCCGCCGTAGTGGGGATGGCTTCCGCCGGAGTGCCTTTCATCGCCGTACAGAACGTCGCCGTTGATCTGCTGTACTTGCGGATAGCGCCCGCTCAAGGCAATCCCCAGTTGGGCTCGGGCCTCCATCACGCGCAGGCCAGCGATCTTCAGGTCACCATTGTGGGCGTCTGCCTCAGCAATCAGACGCTCGAGATTCTGATCCGCGAATACCTGCCACCATTGCCGGGCGTCGGGTTGCGCCCCCTGGACGGTGGCCTGTTCGATCGCCGGGCTGCTCCAGTGTTCGGTCCAGGCCTCGCGCTGCGGATGAAAGTCGGGCCCCAGCTGGATACAGCCACCCAGGCACACTGCGCCGATCAGCACAAGGCGTTCGGGACGGACCAGGCGCGGCACGGGGCGACCCTCGCGGCATCAAAGCTGCTGCTGGTCTTGTGACAGCTCGGCTTTCGACCGGTCCTCCACCCACCGCCAGAACAGTTGATAGCCCACCGCAAGCACGACCGGACCAATAAACAGGCCGATCACGCCACCGGAGACCATGCCGCCCAGCGCGCCGATCAGCACCACCGGCATCGGCACGTCAACGCCGCGACCCAGCAGCAAGGGCTTGAGCACGTTATCGGCCAGTCCCGCCACGAACACGTAAATCGAGAAGATGATCGTCGCCGCCCCTACCCCTTTGGTGGCAATCACGAAAGCGATCACCGGGATGGTGATCAGCGTGGCCGGCAGTTGCATGATCCCGAGCAACAGCACCCCGAGCGCCAGCAGGCCAGCAGCTGGAACACCCATCACGACAAAACCGACCCCTACCAGGAGCATCTGGATGAACGCGATGCCGACCACGCCTTGCGCGACCGCGCGGATGGTGGCAGTGCACAGTTCGGTGATCTTCGGGCCGTGTTCCGGGCCCGAGATGCGTGAAGCGATCTGCACTGCGCTGCGGCTGCCCTCCTCCCCAAAAGCCATGAAGATGCCAGCGACGATCAAGGCAAGGAAGAAGATCACCAGCCCCGAGCCGAGGCTCGCGACCGTTCCCAGCAGTACGACGCCGACATCCTTCAACTGGGGAGTGAACTTCAGCACGAGACCGGTCAGATCGGTGGCGGCCTGCAACCAGAAATCGTACAGCCGCTTGCCCACCAGCGGCCAGGCCGCCACCGACTCTGCCGGCGCGGGAATCTGGAAGCTGCCGCTCTTCGCGATGGTCACCGCACTATCCAGCGAGTCGGCCATCGCGCTGCCCAACATCCAGGTCGGTACAAGAATGATGATGAAGGCAGCGAGAACGATCACCGTCGCAGCATAACCGTCTTTCCTGAGTAGCCCTTCGCGGAGTTTCACCTGCAGGGGATAGAGGGTGATCGCGAGGATCAGGGACCAGACCATCAGGTTGAGAAACGGGAAGAAGATCTCGAAGCAGGAAATCGCGAGAACCGCTATCAACCCCGCGCGTATCAGTACATCGAGCAGCCCGCGCGACAGCGCCCTTCCGGAAGTGTGCATCGGCAGCATCAGTTGTCTCCTTGCCGGTTGACGCCAGCGGAGCTGCATACCAGACTGACCCGCGCCGGATTATCGCTGTGCGTTTAGTCTTGGTTCAGGTCGCTGTCCTTGTAGTACTTCGTCCCTTTAGCGGTAAGTTCGAGCGCGAGGCCTGTATCGGTAATCTGGTAGAGCCAGACGCCAGGCCCCACGGCTACCGCTCCCTGATATGCGCCGCCGGCGTCACCGGTTTTCGCCGCGGCAGTCGCCTGCCCACCGAACGTCCACCCGGACGTGATGAAGTCGTTCAGCGCGCTCTCGTTCTCAAACACCCAGACCAGTTGGAACTTCTTGATGCCCATGCCCAGGCCAGCCTGAATCTCGGCCATTTTCATGTAGGTCACGGCGCTGGTCTTTTTGTTAACCGCGATGCCCTCGCCCGACCCTCCGCCAGCAAGGAGGATCTTCATGCCGAAGTTGCTGAACGCCGCATAGCCTGCCGCTGACTCCACGGCCTTGCGCGCCGATGGCTGCGCCCGATAGAGTGCGGCTAGCGCGCCTTGTGCCGATTTGCGGACTTTCGCCTGCTTTTCTTCCTTGCTTGCGCCGAACGCGATGGCAGGCAGGGACAGCGAACAGACCAACCCCAGCATCAACATGCGACGATTCATGAGAGCCCCTTGATGAGCCTGGAATGCTGCCTCGGCATTGGATTCACTGTGGCCCAGACTTACAGGCACTGATTGATGACGCTGGTTGCAATGCTGTCTGCTCCGCGGAATCCCACTGAAGAGCCAGAACCTCCCGAGTCCTGTCTTTGGTAGTGCAGACTGTTCCCGATGTGCCGAATGGGCCGTGGTCCGCCTGCGACAGCACAAAATAGTTCAAGCGCCTGACGCGTAAATCCGATCTGTTGCATAACCCGCGGCCATTCAGTCCGAGGGCCCTCGATATCCGCGGCATGCCGGTTGCACCTCTTGTTCCGCATGGCAGTTGCTCCGGCACGAACGTAGCGCAATCGCATCACAGGCTTGCAAGTACATCGTACTACGCGGGCACTTTGACTCAATTGGACTTTGGTCCTACACGGCGGCGTGGTAACCGCGACAGTTCTGGTCACTCCGACGCTCTCGGGGGACATTGACAACGGTCCTGCTGCCCAGGCTGTATATGGATTCGAACGCTACGCCTCAACCCTGGTTGCTGACACATGTTTGTCATGATAGGTTGCTGCAATCCCCGCTGCTGTATCTGGCATCCATTTTTCCGCGACTCCGCGCGTGATGAAGAAAGACGGGATGAGTAGCTCTGGACTCATCGTACGAATACGCCTGTCCCCAAGAGGAATTCGAGAGCCATGGCTTTAATGATCCAGTGGGCGGCGCTGTTCATCCGCCTCCGCGCGGCTTCTGTCGCTGCTTTCCTGTCCATCGCCGCATTCGGAGCCCATGCCGCGGATCTCGTGATCGCAGGCCGGGACGACATCTACGGCCGCGGGCTCGCGCAGGCGGTGGACGGCTACAGGAAACAGCACCCGGGCATCGATATCGAGCTGCTGAAGCTGCCGAACAACGACCTCTATCAGAAGCTGAAGCTCTCGTTGCGGGAAAACACGCGCGCCTATGACCTGGTGATGATGGACGACACCTGGTCCCCCGAATTCATCGCCAACGGATGGCTTCAGCCGCTGCCCGCCACGCTCGCGGATGCCGACATGGTGTCCTCCACGGTCTCCCTGGGACGCGCGTCGACGGGCGCCTTGTATGCGATGCCGATCGTCGGCAACGTCGAGATGTTCGCTTACCGCAAGGATCTGCTGGCGAGTCGCGGCCTGCAGCCGCCGCGCAAATGGGACGACGTGCTGAAGATCGCACAGACCATCGGCACAGCCGACAAGAACGTTTCGGGTGTCGTGTTTCGCGGCACGAAGGGCAACCCTGTCGTCACCGGTTTTCTGCCGATCCTTTGGGCGTATGGCGGAGAAGTCTTCGACGCGAACGGCAAGGTCGCGATCGATTCGCCCCAGGCGCTGGCCGCGCTGAAGATGCTCCTCGCTCTCAAGAAGTGGGCACCGAAGGACGTCGACGTATATGGCGCCGGCGAAGTGCGCGACGCGTTGCAGGGCGGCACGGCCGCGCAGGCCATCGAAGTGTGGCCCGCCTGGCTGCCCGCGCTCGACGACCCCGCGATGTCGCGCGTCGTCGGCCAGGTCGAACTGCAACCTCCGCCCGGAGAGGTCAAGGGACCGGCGCCGATGCTCGGCATCTGGCAAATGGGCATTGCGAAAGATGCAGCGCATGCGAAAGTGGCAGCGGATTTCCTTGCCTATCTGACTTCGTCAGCGACGCAAACGCAACTTGCCGTGCTCGGCATTCCGCCGACGCGCAAGAGCGTCTTCGCCAATCCGGCGCTCGTCAAGCAATATCGCTGGTATCCGGACCAGCTCAAGGCGCTCGAAGCGGGCCGTGCGCGGCCTCGCGTGAAGGACTGGCAGCAGATCGAGGCGATTCTCGGCGACGCGTTGCAACTCGCGCTGACGGGGCAGGCCGCGCCCGACGCAGCCCTGCATCAGGCCGCGCAGAAGATCGCCCAGGCCAACGCCGTATCGCAGTGATAGCGCAGACTGCCGTGGGGACGGGTCGATGAGCCGGTCGCGGCGTTACCTGCCGCTGCTCGTCCTGATGAGCCCAGCCGCGCTCGTGCTCGTCGTGCTGGCGCTCTATCCGGTCGCACGCGTGCTGATCGATTCGTTTTTCTCGGTGGATTACGCGTCGGGGCATCGCGCGTTCATCGGGCTCGCCAACTATCGGTCGGTCATTACGGATGACGAGTTCGGCACCAGTTTCGTCAATACGATCCAGTTCATGATCGTAGCCTCGATCCTTGAAGTCCTGTTCGGACTCGCGCTCGCGCTGCTGTTCGTGCGCCCGTTTCCGGGCCGGCGCATCGCGTTGCCGCTCGCCGTGCTGCCGATGATGCTCTCCACCCTCGTCTGTTCCGCCATCTGGCGCAACTGGCTCAATTACAGCGGCTTTCTGAATGCGCTGCTCACGGCGGCAGGTCTGCCGCGGGTGCTCTGGCTATCCGATCCGCACCTCGCGCTCTGGTCGTTGATGCTGGTCGATATCTGGCAATGGACGCCGATGGCGTTCCTCATCATTCTCGCGGGCCTGCAGTCGATTCCGCCTGAAATCACGGAGGCGGCGCGCAGCGACGGCGCGAACGAATGGCAGTGTCTGCGCTACATTACGCTGCCGCTCGTCGCACCGCACGTCGTCCTGGCCCTGCTGCTTCGGTCGATCGACACGTTCAAGCTGTTCGACAAGGTGTACGCGCTGACGGGCGGCGGTCCAGGCAATGCCACGCAGACATTGTCGACGTACATCTACGACACGGGCTTCCGGTTCTTCAACGTTGGGCCTGCCAGCGCGGCTTCGGTACTGATGCTGGTCACATGCGCGGTGCTGGTCTCGGGATACATATGGAAATCGGCCGTCAGGCGCGACAGGTGACGCCGGTCGCGCGCCTGCAGGGTTTCGCGCGGCGCTCATCCGGTGGCGCGATGCGTGGGCTGTTGCGGCTCGGTGCGCTGGCGGTGCTGCTGCTGCCGTGCGTATGGATGGCCGGCGCGGCCTTCACGCCGACGCTGGAGCGTCTCGCTCATCCGCTTGCGTTGTGGCCTTCCGCGCCCACGCTCGAGCATCTCGCGGCGGTGTGGGAAAGCGGCATGGCCCAGTCGGTGGTGAACTCGGTGTGGGTCGCGCTGGGCGCCACGCTGCTCGCGCTCGCGCTGGCGTTTCCGGCCGCCTATGCCCTCGCGCGGCTCGCGTTTCCGGCGCGGCTCGACCTGGTGTTCCTGATGCTCGTGCTGGCACTGAAGCTGATGCCGCCGATCACGGTGGCCGTACCGCTCTTTTCGCTGGCAAAGTGGTTCCATCTGCTCGATTCGCTGTTCGGGCTGATACTCGTGTATCAGCTGTACACGCTGCCAATGGCGATCTGGATGTTGCTGCCGTTCGTGCGCGACGTGCCCATCGACTTCGAGGAGGCCGCGGCGCTCGACGGCGCGAACCTCGCACAGCGCATCGTCTTCATCGTCCTCCCGCTTTGCGCGCCGGGGCTCGTCGCCACCGCCATCTTCGTGTTCATCACGGCATGGAACGAGTTTTTGCTGGCGTTGTTGTTCGTCTCGTCGCCAGGTCATTTCACGCTGCCGCTCGCCATGGCGGGCTATGTGACCGAGAACGGCATCGACTGGGGAGAACTGATGAGCGCGGGGCTGATTTCGTCGGTGCCGACGCTTCTGCTCGCGGGCTATGTGCAGCGCTACCTGGTGCAGGGATTTTCGGGTGGGTTGAAGTAGCGTGCTCCAGCCCCATGTCGCTGCTGCAGCAGACGCTTTACTTATTCAGAGGTTTTCTTGCGCCCTGCCCTGACCGATCCCGGCGTTTCGCCGGCTGACTGGATGTCGGCAATCGATGGCAACCGGCTGCTTTCCGCACTGACCTTGCCGGGCAGCCACGACACCTGCGCCTGGACAGTCGATGACCGGCTCGTGCGCACGCAACATGCGACGCTCGACGACCAGTTGCACCATGGCGTGCGGGTCCTCGACATCCGTTGCCGCCATGAGCGCGATCGCTCCATCCAGGACGAGTTTCGCGTGCCGGTGCCGACATCGATTGCGTTCAAATGGCGCGCCATCGATTCGTTGCTGAACCTCACTCCAGGTCTGTGCGGCGAACGTTGGGTTATCAACTTTTGCAGCGGCACGGGGATGGCGGCACCGCCGGTCGTCGTGGCGTCTGGCGATACACAGCATCGCGGTATTCACGAGCAGCTTGCCGGGCGGCTCGCGGCTCGTTCGGAACCGTGCGGCACCATGATGCTCGACTTTTGCGACTGGAAGGACTGGCGCCAGTTCATGCGTTGATCGATTGCAACTGGAGCCGATAAGGCATCGTTGCGCAGGGAGCGCGCCAACCTTGTTTGAGCGGCTCACGTGGCATACCTGTTCTTCTCCTCCACGCATCGCGGGGGCGTGGTGCGGATTTCTCTCGAACACCGCTACTTGAATAACGCGGATCCCCGACGCGTATTGCGTCCGAATCTGAACATCGCGCGGCGGCGGTGATGAGGCATTTTCCTTGCTTGAGTTCATCTGCTAGCGAGCAAGCGATGTGCCTTATATCTCAACGCGATATAAATCCGCGCGCGGCAGGTTGGCGGAATCGCGTGATGCCGGCCCCGGGAGAAACGACTTAAGCCGGACCACGGCTGGGGCCTCGGGGAACCACGGTCGACGGGAACGAACGATGCTAGTGAGAGTGAACCACTGACCAGACGAACGCAAAAACGCCATGACGATCGGTTGCCCCGAATGCGGCGCGCTCGAGGACATCCCGCCGCTTGCCGCGCGTGCCCTCGCACGTTGCCGTGTCTGCCACTATCCGCTGGAGCGTCGCAGCGGCCGTAGCCTGAATGCGGCATTGGCCTGCGCGTCGAGCACATTCGTGCTTCTCTTTCCAGCCAACGTGGCGCCCCTGATGACGGTCGGAATGCTGGGCGCGGAGCGCTCGTCAGTACTTTCGTCAGGCATCGTGGCAATGTGGAATGGGGGTTGGGTGATCCTCGCACTGCTGCTGGGAATGTTCGGCATTGTTCTGCCGTTCGTGCGTTTTGGCGGTCTCGCACTCGTGCTGGGCGCAGTCCGGTTCGGATGGCGTTTCAAGGGCATCGGCGCCCTCTTTCGCTGGACACTCTGGCTCGACATCTGGGCCATGCCCGACGTGTATCTGGTTGGCTGCTTCGTCGGATATGCGCGCGTGACGCAGAACCTGACCGGCACGATCGGCGCAGGCGGCTATTGCTTCATCGTCGCGGCGCTGATGTCGATGCTCACGCGCGCATCGCTCGACCGGCGGACCGTCTGGCGTGCAATCACCGCTGAACAGCGGCTGACAAAAGACGAACCGGTGCTCTCCTGCCCGGTGTGCGACCTTGTCGAGCCGGCCTCGCGTGAGGGCGAGCCGTGCGCGCGCTGCGGACTGAAACTGCGTGTACGCAAACCCGACGCGGTCGTGCGGGCAGGCGCCCTTTCGCTCGCGGCGCTCGTGCTGACGCTGCCCGCGAACCTCTATCCGATGACCTTCTCGACACAGCTCGGCAAGGATGTGCCTCACCGGATTGTCGATGGCGTGTACCAGCTGTTTCATGCAGGCCTGTGGCCATTCGGCATTCTCATCTTCTGCACGAGCATTGTCATACCGGTGGCAAAAATCTTCGGCATGGCGTGGTTCATCATCTCCGTCAAGCAGCGATCGCGCCGGCATTTACGTTTGAAAGCGCATCTGTACCGATGGATCGACGAACTCGGACGATGGTCGAACGTCGACGTCTTTACGATCGCAGCCTTTGTCCCGTTGATCCACTTCGATGGTCTCGCCTCGTCACGGCCCGCGATGGGCGCGACGGCGTTCGCGCTCGTCGTGTTCCTGACGATGGCGGCTTCGCGGGCGTTCGACCCGCGGATGATGTGGGACGTCCGTATCAGGAGACGGTCGTGAGTAGCGCACGCCCGCGGCGCACGCAGGCCGAGGTGCGGCGCAGCGCGTGGCCGGGCTGGATCTGGTCGGTGCCGATCGCCGCATTAGGCGTGGCGGGATGGCTCGGCCTTCGTGCGCTGGTTCATGGCGGCGAGACGGTCACCGTGACGTTCGCGAATGCCTATGGCATGAAGCCCGACGATACCAGCGTCATGCTGCGCGGCGTGAAGGTGGGCAGCGTCTCGGACGTCGCGCTCGAGCCCGATGGGCAGCACGTTGACGCAAAGCTCAGGATAGACAGCGCCGAGAAAAAATATCTGCGCAGCGGGACGAAGTTTTTCCTGCGCGGTGCACAGCCCGATTTTAGCGACCTGTCGTCGCTCAAGGCGCTGGTTGCCGGGCCTGAAATCGTCATGGAGCCGGGACCCGGCCAGCCCGCCGACCACTTCGACGGCGCCGATCGTCGACCTGCGCTGCCTGCGCGGCATGGCCCGATCGTCACGTACGTCGTGCGGTTCGACGGCACCGCCGGAGCGCTCGACGAGGGCGCCGCCGTGGAACTGCGCGGTTTTCATGTGGGTACCGTCACCCGCGTGCACCTCAACTACAACGCGGACACGGGCACGCTGAGCACGCCGGTGGAAATCGCGCTCGACCCGCTCGCGCTCGGCATCAGCGGCGCGCCGCCGGCCAGCGGCAACTGGCGGCCGCTCGTCGATGGCATGCTCAAGCGACTCATCGCGCAAGGATTGCGTGCGCGTCTCGCGCAGAACCCGCCTCTCGTTGGTCCGCGCAAGGTCACCCTCGACTTCGTGACCGATGCGCCGGGCGCGACGCTCACCGCTGAAAACGGCATGCCGGTGATTCCCAGCGTCGGGTCTTCGGACCTCGACGCCATCGCGTCCGGAGCAGATCAGGTTATCAGGAAGATCAACGGTCTTCCGATCAAGGAAACCGGAGAACAGGTGCGCAGCATCGCGACGCGGGTCAACGCGCTGAGTTCGTCGCCGCGGATCAAGGACAGTCTCACGCACATCGACCGCGCCGTGACGCAGATCGACCGCACGTTACAGCAGGTGTCGCCGCAAATCGGCCCGCTCGTCGCGCAATTGCGGGAGACGGCGAACGCGGCCGATCAGGCCGTCACCGCGGCAAATCACACACTGGGGGGTGACGCGACAAGCCAGAACGATCTGCCTGCGGCCTTGCGTGAACTCACCGATACCGCACGCTCGATCCGGGCGCTCGCCGACTATCTCGATCGCCATCCGGAAGCGCTCATTCGGGGCAGACAGGAGGAGAAACCATGACGCGCAGACCCTCGAACCCGATCCGCCGCGCGCGCGCCGCACTTGAGACAGCGACCGTCCCGCTGACAGCGACGGTCGTCGCCCTGATCGGGACAATCATGAGCGGGTGCGGGCAGGGTCCGCCCATGCGCTATGTCACGCTGAACGCGGCGCCGCTGGCCGCGCCGCTCGCAACCGCTCCAGTACAGCCGGTTCAGTTGACCGCCGTGCACATTCCCGCCGAGCTCGATCGGCTCGAGGTCGTCACGCAGGTTTCGCCGAACCGTCTGGCGGTTAACGAAACCGAGCGGTGGGGCGCCCCACTCGCGCAGATGATGCGTCGCACGCTTGCACAGGACCTGGCGACGCGTTTGCCCGCGGGTTCCTTCGTCCTGCCGGATGCGCCGGCACCGCCTGGGACGCGCACACTGGTGGTCACAGTGCTGACCTGCGCGGCCGATGCAAGCGGGACATTGACGTTGCAGGCGGCCTGGACATTGTTGTCGGGGCACCCTGCCCGCGTGAACCTGACGCAACAGGCGACACTCAGGTCCACGATGGCGGGTCGCGACGCGGCGGCGCAAGCGGCTGCACTGAGTCAGATACTCGGACAGCTGGCCGACCGGATCGCCACATCCATCGTCGCGCGCTAACCGGACAATCTCCAGACTTTTCGACCGGATGCGAGCGGCGGGTGTTATTCGTCTCCGCGCGCCATGGGTTCACGTGCGAGCGACGCCAGCCCCGCGCACATGTCACGCACTCCGACGATGGCTCGCCAGTTGAGCGATCAGCTTCTTGTTGAAAGCGGGAAGATCGTCCGGCTTGCGGCTTGTGATGAAGTTGCCGTCCTCGACGACCTGCTTGTCGACCCATGTGCCGCCGGCGTTGCGGATGTCGTCCTGCAAGCTGGGCCAGCTCGTCATCGTGTGCCCCTTGACGATGCCAGCCGAAACCGGCAGCCAGCCGCCATGACAAATCACCGCCACAGGTTTCTTCGCGCCATCGACAGCTCGCACGAACGCCTGCGCTTCGGGAATCAACCGGATCGCATCGCCGTTGATCACGCCGCCGGGCAACACGACAGCGTCGTAGTCGTCGGGACGAACCTTGTCGAAGGTTGCGTCCACGTCGACCGTCTCGCCTTTGTCGACGTGCCTGAAGCCCTGAATCTTGCCTGGTTTCGCCGAGACCACGTGCACTTGCGCCCCAGCTTCCGTTAGCGCGCGTTTCGGTTCGAGCAGCTCAGCCTGCTCGAAACCGTCAACCGCGAGCACCGCTACCTTGCAGCCTGCAAGTTCATTCGCCATCTTGTCCTCCATGGGAAGTTCTCGATCCGTTCGAATACGCCGAAGGCGACCCGGTTGACTGGCTATTGAGCATCCCTCGTGCCCGTATGCCACCGGTTTGCTACAACCCTTGCAAAGCGGAACGCGCATCGGGCATCGGTCTTGCTCATAGCCCTGCGACTGGCGCAACCCGCACCCTGTCCGCTGAAATTTTTATCGATAACAATGGCAGCCCCAACTCATCCCGTTCACCCAACCCGGCACCGCATAGACGACGCCTCCCGGCCATTCAATTCCGGCACGATTGCGCCGGGTCTGCGGTACACGGACGACACGCATCCCGGCTACTCCCGCAAACGGGAAAAGGACAGTTTCGCGTACTTCGACGCGGCAGGCAGACGCATCGACGACGCCGATGAAATCGCCCGCATCGACGCGCTGGCGATTCCGCCCGCTTACGAAGACGTATGGATCTGCGCGGACGCCCGAGGTCATCTGCAGGCGACCGGCCGTGACGCGCGTGGTCGCAAGCAGTACCGCTATCACCCGCGCTGGCGCGAGATACGCGACGCCGACAAATACGAGCGCATGGCCGCGTTTGGCCGCGCGTTGCCGAAGATCCGCGCGCGCGTCGCGCGCGATCTGAAGTTGCCAGGCATGCCTTGCGACAAGGTCATCGCCGCGATCGTGCAGTTGCTCGACACGACGCTCATTCGCGTCGGCAGCGTCGAATACGCGCGCGATAACCAGTCGTACGGTCTGACGACACTGCGCAAGAAGCATGTGAAGATCGAAGCGGGCCAGTTGCGCCTGAAGTTTCGCGGCAAGAGCGGCATCGAGCACGATGTCGCGGTGGATCATCCCCGCGTCAGAGGCATCGTGCGGCGCTGCGCCGATTTGCCGGGCCACGATCTGTTCCAGTATCTCGACGAGGACGGCACGCGCCGCACGATCGGCTCGGGCGACATCAACGACTACCTGCGCCGCGCGAGCGATGCGGACCTCACCGCGAAGGACTACCGGACATGGGCGGGCAGCGTCTATGCACTGGCGGTGCTGCGGCGCCTGATGTGCAGTAGCGCGGCGGAAGCACACCGGCATGTCGTCGCGACAATCAGGGAGGTGGCGACGTTGCTACGCAATACACCAGCGGTGTGCCGGCGCTGCTACATACACCCGGCCGTGATCAGCGCGTTCGAAGCGGATGAATTGCAGGACTTGCCGTCCAGGCAGGCACGCCGCGGCCTGAAAGTGGATGAAGCGGCGTTTGCCGCGCTGCTGGCACGGACGGCCCGGCGTGCCGCGAAGCTCGCGCGTCGTGCGGCAGCCAGTGGCTGCAAGACGGGCGACTCCGCGATGCACGGCGGGATCGAAGGCTCGCTGACAACATTACTCAAGAAGTCCCGTTCGGCGCGCAAGGCGAGCGTTGCGAAATCCGCGACCGGATCCGGTGCGCAAACGCCGCGCCGCGCATCCAGCGCGGGCCGCGTGGCGTGCTCGCATGCGGCGAGGCAGGCTCGTTAAGCCGTGGATCATTCCGATCACGACATCGTCGACCCCCGCATCCGTTTGACTAGCAGGATCGCGCCGGCCGGCAGATGAACCAGTCCGAAACCTGCCGCGAATGCGAGCCATGACGGCAGGGGTCTGGCCGGCAACCATGCGCAGGTGGCCCCAAACGCGAGGCCGACCGTGAGCAGAACGCCATGCGCTGTTGCGCGCCTGGCAAACCCGAGCGTGAAGCGCGGGATTTCGTAGTGCACATAGCAAACGACTGCCGCAAGCAGCATTGCCGCAACCTCGACTTGCCACACAGCTGGTTCTCCTGTCACATCGCGCGGCCTGCCTGCGCGCAGGCGCGACAGGCACCGCTGCATACGCGGCAATGGTCGGCATCCTCTGGATGCCGGGGCCTACTCCTCGCGGGGGGCGCATACGCGGGGACGTGGCGTCCCTCGCCTACGGGTTCGCCGGCTCGAAATGCGTTCTTTTGCTTGCTGAAGTGGGAGCAAGCCGTGTTCCGGTGCGCGAGAATGCGCACGCACGAAAAGCGCTGCGATGCATGGCACCAGGACGAACCATCGCCATCACAGGTTGCATTTCTTACGCGTCGTGGTTGAAAGAAGATTCGCGCTTTGGGCGCGCGGTGATCTTGTCTGTGCAGCGGCCGCGATATCCCTTTGCGTGAGCTAAAAAATCAACAACCGCTTTTCGCGTACACACGGGTTCTGTTGCGGGCACGGCCAATGCTTGCTTTCGTACCGCTCGCCCGCCGCGTATTCGACGTCGGCGGTGAATGCGTTGGAGACTGTGTAGAACGGCAAGCCCCGGCGAACCGGAATACTTCAAAGGAGAAGGACATGCCGCTCAGTAAAGGAAAATCGCGCGAAGCGGTCTCGAAGAACATCAAAACCGGGATCAAACAGGGAAAATCGCAGAAGCAGGCTGTAGCGATCGCGCTCAACGAGGCGCGCAAGTCGGGCGCGAAGATTCCGAAGAAGAGCCGGAAGTAGCGCACGAATGGCGGCCCCCGGAAAGGGCGAGTCGGCCAACGCCGCTGGGGGAATCGCCACGCTGCTTCGCCGGAGCTGTCGGCGCCTGCAACTACGGCGCGTCGGCATCGACGTCGTCGATCCTGTCAGGCAGGACGTCTTCGTCCGGGCGCAACGTTTCGTCGCCGTCCGCCGCAGCGCGCTCGCCCGTGCCGGCGCGATCGGTGTCGCTCCGCGCCTCCTCGGCGCCGGTTTCGAGCGCATGATTGTCCAACTCCGTGTCGCGGTCGAAATCGTGGCGTTTCGCACCCGCGACATCGCTTCCGCTATCGGACGAATCGCCAGGGCCGAGGGCGCCGGTATCCCGTCCCGGCACGTCCGGTTCGGGCAAATCGTTATCGGAATCTAGCGTGCTGCTCATGAAATCCTCCTTCGTCGAAAGCACTGCCACGAACGCGGAAACGCAAGCGGATGGCGGTCACGTGGGCACTCATGACGCAGCAGGTGATGTGCCTGGCAAACTGGCCAGCGCGGTTTTCCGGTCGAACCGGCGCGGTTGCGCATCGGGTTGGCTTCGGATGCCGCCGGAGAAAAGCAGCAGGTCAGTCGACCAAACCTTTCTTTTTCCTTTCTGTTGAGATTTAATATGGGCGGTCCTTCACCTCAACGGAGCAGCGTATGTCACCTTTCATGCAAGGCGCGGTCACCCTCGGTGGCTGTATCAGCGTGTTCGCATTCATCGTCAGCGTGATCGAGATGCTGGCCAACTGAGACCGCGGCGGCACCGTACGCATTCGAAACGCAGCGCGTGGGACCCTGCGTGCGGCCGTGGACTATCAATGGATCAGCGGTTTGGTCCAGATCACACGATCGATCGGGAACAGAACCAGAACGCAAAACGCCCGCTGCGTGATGCAATCTCACACAGCGGGCGTGTCTTTAGTCACTCTTTGGCCACGTGCGGAAGCTTCTATTTACGTCACACGTGAACGTCGCGCTCGTTCAGCGGTTGTGCGGTCGCATCCTCGATCTCCTCGCGCGATGCGTCGCGCGGTTGAAACCTGCGCACCCATAGCGCCGTGAGAATCGGCACGAGAATAGCGGTCACGAGGCAGGCCGTCGCCACCATCGCCGTTGCGGCCGGCACCAGCGGCTTGAAGCGCGGAATCATCTCGCCGATGATCGCCGGATTCGCCACCGCCGCTCCCGCCGTCGACGACGCCGCGAGTCCCGCCGCTCCGTTGCCGCCCGCGATCCAGCGGTCAGCCAGGATAAGCGGAATGCCCGTCACGACGATTACGCCGAAGCCGATCAGGACGCCCGGCAGTCCGCTCGTGGCGATCACGTGCAGGTCGATGCCGTTGCCAAGCGCAAAGCCGAAGAACGGAATCAGCGGATGCACGCAGCGGCCGAACAGGTCGCGCAGATCGCGGTCGAGATTGCCGAGCACGAAGCCCACGACAAACGGCAGCACCGCGCCGGCAAAAAGCCGCGGCTCGAAGAACGCGACGCCGGTCGCGCCGAGAATCAGCATGCTGATGAGCGGCCCCGATTCGACCGACATCAGCACGAACGCGCCCGCCTCTTCCCGCGTGCCGTATTGCTGCATCACGGCGGCGTAAAGACCGCCGTTGGTCATGTCCATCGAGGTCGTGATCGCGAGTATCGAGAGGCCTGCGAAGAGCCCCGCCTTCACGCCGTCTACCGGAATGAAGTGCGAAGCGACAATCGTCGCTATCCATGCAACGATCATTTTCGTCACGAGCAGTGTGCCCGACTTGCGCAGGACCACACCGGTCGCCCGCAGGTTGATGGTCGCGCCCATGCAGAAGAACCACACCGCCAGAATCGGCACGGTGCCGGCAATCAGTCCATTCGTGAAGGACCCGAAGTACTTCCCGGCGCCCGGCGCGAAGGTGTGAACACAGGCGCCCAGCAGCAGCGGCACCAGCATCAGGCCGCCAGGTACGCGGTCGATGGCCTTCTTGATATTCATGCCTCCTCCATGGACTTTGCGTCCTGTTGTCGGGTCGGTGACCCGGGGTGATGTCCCGTTCACGTGACGGGCTGCTCCCTTTCGGCGCAATATAGCATCACAAAAGGAACGATGTTCCGATATTGATCGAGTTTAAGGTAATCGTTTACCCCCATGCTGGACGGAGGTATTGTCACGCCTGGCGTGACGGTGCAATATTTTTGGACCGATGTTCCGGAAATGGTATTTTGCGCTACAGTCGTGACCATTCCGACGCGGCAGGAGACAGACAATGGAAGTGAGACAGAGCATCAACAGCGAGTACGCGAAGACACTCGATACAGCCGGCCTGCGCAGGGAGTTTCTCGTCGACCAGGTGTTCGAGCCCGACGCACTGAAACTCACTTACAGCCATATCGACCGCATCATCGTGGGCGGCGTGCTGCCTGCCACGCGCGCGGTCGAAGTCCCCAGTTCGCTCGGCAAGGCGATCGGCGTCGGTTATCTGCTTGAGCGCCGCGAACTCGGTGCGATCAACATCGGCGGCGACGGCTGGGTCGATGTGGACGGCACGCGCTATCCCGTTCGCAACGAAGAGGCGATCTACATCGGCAAGGGTGCGCAGTCGGTCGCGTTCGGCAGCGAAGACACCGCGCGCCCGGCGAAGTTCTACCTGAACTGCGCACCGGCGCATGTGTCGTATCCGACCCGCACGATTTCACTCGCACAGGCATCGCCACAGACGCTCGGCGATCCGGCCACGAGCAATCGCCGCACGATCTACAAGTTCATCGTTCCCGAGGTACTGCCGACCTGCCAGCTCTCGATGGGCATGACGAAACTCGAACCCGGCAACCTTTGGAACACGATGCCGTGCCACACGCACGAGCGCCGCATGGAGGTGTATTTCTATTTCAACATCGCCGACGATGCGGCCGTCTTTCACATGATGGGCGCGCCGGATGAAACGCGGCACATTGTCGTGCACAACGAGCAGGCCGTGATTTCGCCCAGCTGGTCGATTCACTCGGGCGTCGGCACGCGGGCCTACACGTTCATCTGGGGCATGGTCGGCGAAAACCAGGTGTTCGGCGATATGGATCACGTCGCCGTGAGATATCTGCGCTGATCGCCGACGCGCTTCGCGGGCAATACGAAACAGACACTACACCGGCACAACAGGGGCTTACGCAGTGAAAACCTTCGATCTGGGCGGCAAGGTCGCTATCGTTACCGGCAGCAACACGGGACTCGGCGCGGGCATGGCCGTCGCGCTTGCCGCAGCCGGCTGCGACATCGTCGGCGTGAGCCGCGCGGGCGCGGGCGACACGCCCGCGCGTGTCGAGGCGACCGGACGGCGCTTCGCGGACGTGCGCGCCGACCTCGCGTCAACCGCACCAGTCGACGACATCGTGCGCGCCGCGATCGAAGCGTTCGGCCGAGTCGATGTGCTCGTGAACAATGCGGGTATCATCCGCCGCGAAGACGCGCTCGCCTTCACCGAAGACGACTGGGACGCGGTGATGGACGTGAATCTGAGGAGCGTATTCTTTCTGTCGCAGGCCGTCGCCCGGCAGTTCGTGAAGCAGCAGCGCGGGGGCAAGATCATCAACGTTGCGTCGATGCTGTCGTTTCAGGGCGGCATTCGCGTTGCGTCCTACACGGCGTCGAAAAGCGGCGTGCTCGGTCTCACGCGGCTTCTCGCGAACGAATGGGCCATCCACGGCATCAACGTGAACGCGATCGCGCCCGGCTACATGGCAACGGCGAACACGGCGGCGCTGCGTGGCGATGTCCAGCGTAACGACGAAATTCTTGCGCGGATTCCAGCGGGCCGCTGGGGCGCGCCGGACGATCTCGCGGGACCTGTCGTGTTCCTGGCCTCGCCGGCGTCGGACTACGTGCACGGTCATACGCTCGCAGTGGACGGAGGGTGGCTCGCGCGCTAGGCTCGCGCGCCGCACGGTTACGCAGCGGCGGCATGTATCGCGGCGCACGGTGTACCCCGCACGCCTGGTATCGACAGGACATGATGGATATGACGGATATGACAGCTATGGCCAAACAGCGCAGGGAACCCGCCGTCGCGCACAGACAGGAAACGGACATCGCCGGTTGCAGTGGCGGTGCGGGTCACGACCGGGGTGAATCGGCCTCGTCCATCGGCAGGGTATTCGCGATTCTGTCCGCTGTTGGCGACAGCGGACAGACCGGCATCAGCGAACTGTCGCAGCGGCTCGGCATGTCGAAGACGACGGTACATCGCGTCATGCAGACGCTGAAGGCGCTTGGCTACGTAACGCAGGAAGTCGAGACCGAGCGTTACCGGCTGACGATCCGTCTCTTCGAACTCGGCGCGAAAGCGCTGGAGAGCGTCGATCTCGTGCGCGAGGCCGACGTCGAGATGCGCCGCATCGCGCAGGCCACGCGCGAAGCGGTCCACCTTGGCGCGTTCGACGAAGACAGCATCATCTACATTCACAAGATCGACGCCGACTACGGGCTGCGGATGCAGTCGCGCATCGGTCGGCGCAATCCGCTGCACAGCACGGCGATCGGCAAGGTCCTGCTTGCATGGATGGACCCGGCCGACGCGCGCGAAGTGCTCTCGCACGCGGAATTCCGCAAGTCGACGCCCAAGACGCTCTCCTCCGCCGAAGCCGTTCTGGGTATCCTGCCGCATGTACGCGAGCAAGGCTATGGCGAGGACAACGAGGAGCAGGAGGAAGGGCTTCGATGTCTCGCGGTGCCGGTGTTCGACCGCTTCGGCCGCGTGATCGCCGGCCTGTCGATTTCGTTTCCGACCATGCGTTGCGGCGCCGACACGAAGTCGCACTACGTCGCCCTGCTCCAGCGCTCGGGACTCGCGATCTCGACACGGCTCGGCTATCGCGATGCAACCGCACCGGAACATGCGGCCGTCGAACAGGGGTGAAACCGCGCTGAAACGCCGCGAATCCGGTACACGCTACCGCGAAGGCGCGGGCACCAGTCCATACCTCGCCATCACTTCGACGAGCTTCTGGCGATCGGGCGGGCCGCCGGCGGTGAAGACTGACCTGACATCGCGAAAATACTGGGCACCGACGTCGGGCGTAAGGACGATCAATGCGCATGCTGTGACATCGTGCGGGTTGCTGAAGTGATGCACCGAGCCGCGTGGCGTGAACATCCACTCGCCTGGCGTCAGGTCGCGAACCACGCCATCGACCGAGTAGCGCAACGTGCCCTCCAGGATATAGACGCATTCCTCGTTACGCGTATGACTGTGCGGCGGCGGAACCGGCGAGCCGGACGGCACCGTCAACTCGAACATGCCCATTCCGCCCGTCGCGGTTCCATCGATCAGGTATCGAATGCCCAGTTGACCGATGTTGATCGGTTCGTCTGCCGCCGTGCCGCCGGAAGTCATCGTCAAACTCCTTCTGGTTGGAGAATTTCGTCAGTTCACCGAGGTTAACCGGGGGCGCCCGATCAGCAGGGATTATGCGCCAGGCCCCCGCGCGACGTCACGCAAGCGGACCCTCGGGGTCTTTTCTGCGCACCGCGACCGCGATCGCACTGCCGACGATCAGCGCGATTCCCACGAGAGACAATGGCGGCATCGTCTCATTCCATATGACGCAGAAGCCGGCAATCGCGGCCGCGACGCCCCGGCGCGTCAGGCGTTCGTGCAGGATCAGCGGCGCGAGCAGGATCACGATCAGCGTCTCCGAATACGCAAGCGCGACGGCCTCGCCGAGCGGAACGTAGGGCAGTCCGGCAAAGAAGAGGCCTGACGCGCCGAGGAGCGTCAGCGCTCGCACCGTCTGGCCCTTGACGTCGAGGTTCGCGAGTCGTTCAGACCACGAAAGACGTCCGGCGCAGCACATCGCCACGGCGGGAACCAGCCCGAACAGCATCCGGAAAAACGTCACTTCGTTGGCCGGATATTGCAATGCGACCGTCTTCGCCAGCGCGTCCACCACGGCAAAGCAGAACATCGAGGCAAGTATGCCGCCGATGGCGCTCAGCGGAAGAGAACGGGCGGAAGCGGTCGTGGAAGATGACATGTCGTGACGCGCGGTGATCGGCAGAGAATATTACAATAAGCTTCCCCGAACACTGAGACTGCCGTTGCGGCCGGCGACCCGACGTCCCGTCACCTGACAGACCGGAAGGGGCCCTGCTCCGTCAAATCCGCGAATCCGGGCGCAAACCGGCACGCGCGCCATGACCCTCACGTGTAGTCACGTGTCACAACACAGCGGTATCAAACGTCTGGGGTAACCATGATCGAAGCAACCGACATCTTCAACCGCCTCCGCCGCCGTCTTCAGGGCATTGCTTATCGTATGCTGGGCTCTTCGGCTGAAGCCGAGGAAGTTGTTCAGGACGCGTGGATCCGGTGGCATGAAACCCAGCAGGATCGCGTGGAAAACGCCGAAGCCTGGCTCGTCTCGGTGACGACGCGACTGGCTATCGACCGGCTCCGCGCGGCGAAAGTCCAGCGCGAGCACTACGTCGGCCTGTGGCTGCCCGAGCCGCTTCTCGAGGAATCGTCCAGCTCGCCGGAACAGATACTGGAACATGTTGACGACGTTTCGGTGGCCTTCCTCACGTTGCTGGAACGCCTCGCTCCCGAGGCGCGCGCAGCCTGGCTGCTGCGCGAAGTATTCGATGCTGGATACGACGAGGTCGCCGAAGTGCTCGGCAAATCCGAAGCGGCGTGCCGGCAGATCGTGCATCGCGCGAAAGTGCAGGTGCGCGACGAGCGGCCGCGCCACACGGTTGCGCACGAAACGCAGTTGCGGTTGCTGCGCGGATTTGCCGATGCGGCAGTGCGCGGCGAATTCGCCGCGCTCAAGGCCATGCTCGCCGACGATGCGCAACTGATCGGCGACGGCGGTGGCAAGGTGCCGAGCTTCGGCGTGCCGATGCTCGGCGGCCAGCGCATCGCGCAGCTATTTTTCGCCACGCGCCTTCGCTACCCCAACGCCGTACGATATGAAGTGGTCATGCTCAACGGCCAGTGGGGTTTGCTGCGGTTTATCGATGGCGCCCTGGAGTCGGCCCAGGCGCTCGAAACCGATGGCGAACGGATCGTGCGTTTTCACGTTCAGCGCAATCCCGACAAGCTCGCCCGCATTGCCGCGGCGCGGGGTTGCAATCTCAACGGCACACCAGTCACGGATGATCCCCGTGTCGCCGATGCCACAGGCGCGCCTCCCCGAACGTCGTGACCTGTACCGGCACAGGCATGTCGACACATTCGCGAATGAAAACTCAGGCGTTTGCCATCGCCCGCGCCGGAAACGGATTGCGCCAGGCGTCGAGCGTGTTGAGTTGATCGTGCCAGCGCTGAACCTGCGGAAACTCTTCCAAAGGCATGGCCGCCGGCTTCGCATACGGCAACGTCACCGCGACGGAAAAATCAGCGATCGTCAGATCGTCGCCGACGAGCCACTGACGCCCCTCCAGGTGCCGGTCCAGCACGCTCGCGTAGCGGCGAAACGCGTCCCGTGCCTCCGCCACCGCGGTCGCATCCGGTTCGCCCAGACCGAAGCTGGCCTTGATGAGATGCTCGAAATACAGCGCGCCGCCATACCGATAGAAATGGTAGCCGTTCCAGCTTAGCCAGCGCAGGACCTCGGATTGACGTGCATCGCCTGGCCACAGGCTGGAGCCCGCGTGCTGCGCCAGATGGCAAAGAATAGCGTCCGCCTCCCAGATGATCCTGTCGCCATCGACCAGACACGGCACCTTGGCGTTCGGATTGATCGCGCGATAGTCAGGCGTGGTGTGCTCGCCTTTCTTCAGATCGAGATAGACGTAGTCGATCGGCAGACCCAGGTATCGGGCAACGGCACATACCTTGCGCGGAGCCGGCGTTTCAGCGTAGTAGAGCTTCATTGGCGACCTCAGTATTGATTGCATCTGTCTTGAAGACCACATCGTGCATGGCGGAAATGCCGCATGCACAGCCTTGGTACCGGTGAATACACAGGGCCGGCCGCGCCCTCGTCAATCGTCGTTCTTCTCGACAAAATCAGCGAGCCGGTCGAGGCTGGCCGACCAGAACCGCTCGTAACGCCTGAGCCAGGCCATCGCTTCTTCCATCGGCGCCGCGACCAGTTCCACCGAGACGGTTCGGCCCCGCTTGGTGCGCGACACCAGGCCCGCTTCACTCAGCACGTCGAGATGCTTCATGACTGCCGGCAGCTTGAGCGGCAGCGGGTGGGCAATCTCGCTAATCGACAGGCCCGGTTCCCGCTCGAGGCGTGCCAGTATCGCCCGGCGTGCAGGGTCCACGAGGGCCGAAAACGTACGATCGAGCTGACTGACTGGACACTTCACCATATGGTGAACTATAGACGACGTGAGCAAACTGTCAAGAGGTATCGCTGTCATGGCGCGGGGCTGTCTGTCCGTGTTGCGTCCGTGGCGGGCTTTGCTGTATTGCCGGCCTGCCCGTACACCCTGTTGGTCATGCGCCCGGCGTCGGGCACTTCGATATAGCTCGTGTAACCGCCTTCGTAACGCAGCCGTGCAAGGCGCGAATACGTGCGAAATACGTGCGAAGCGCATCGACCTGACGCCCGATGACCACAAGCTGCTCGCGTGACTTCTGAAGCGCGATGAGCGCGTCGGAGACTTCCTGGAACGCAACCTGGATCGCCTTCTGATACGGGTACAACGCCTGTTGCTGCTGCGCTTCTGCCTGATTGACCGAACGGTTTCACTTTGCTCATGGCGTATATTTCCCGTTCGGGCACGACGGCACACAATCTGTCTTGACTCACGAAAAACGTATGACAATGCAAGGCGTGTCGATAATGGACTTTGGTCCCATGCGGCACGCACACGCAGCACGCGCCGGCAGCCGGATCGCGCGCACTTTGCCCGGGCGCCCCCGCACGATGGAGGATCAAACAATGACAACGTTTCGCGCCACCCTCGTGGTTTTTCTTGTCGCGCTGCTGTCGGCCTGCGCGGGTCTGCCGCCGCAGTCCAGTCGCGTGGAGTCGCACGCGCTCTACGACACGGACACCACGCGTCTCGGCACGATGCTCGTGCCGCAGGCACAACAACATCCGGGTGAAAGCGCGTTTCACCTGCTGTCCACCGGTGTCGATGCGCTCCTTGCCCGCATCGTGCTCACCGCGAAGGCCGATCGCACGCTCGATCTGCAGTACTACATCTGGCACAACGACCAGACGGGACAGGAGCTGGCAAGCGCCGTCCTCGCGGCGGCCGACCGGGGCGTGCGGGTGCGTGTGCTGCTCGACGATCTCGGCACCGGCGCGGACGACAATGTCCTGCTCGCCATCGCCTCGCACCCGAACGTGCAGGTCCGGCTCTTCAACCCGGTGGCAAGCCGCACCTTCAAGACACTCGGCTCCGCGCTCGAATTCAGCCGTATCAACCGGCGCATGCACAACAAGGCGATCATCGCGGACAACCAGGCGGCGATTCTCGGCGGCCGCAATATCGGCGACGAATACTTCGGCGCATCGAACGACGTGTCGTTTGGCGATCTCGACGTGCTGACGTTCGGACCGGTCGTCCATAAGGTGTCCATGGCGTTCGACCAGTTCTGGAATTCCGAAGCCGCCTATCCCATCGAATCGCTGACCGGTCATCCCGCCGCCCCCGACGCGCTCGCAACCTACCGCACGAAACTGGCGGCATCGGTCGCCTCGTACGAAAACTCGCCGTACGTGATGCAGGTGAAGCAGCGTCTGGCCGACCTGGTCGCCACACATGGTGCGAAGTTTTCATGGGGAAAAGCGACGCTGCTCTACGACGACCCCGCCAAGATCACCCGTTCGCCCGACGATCCCGAAGGTCATCTGCTGTCCCAGTTCAACGCGCTCAGCATCACGCCGGACAAGGAGATGCTGATCGTCTCGCCGTACTTCGTCCCCGGCAAGAAGGGCGTCAAGTGGATTCGCTCTCTGACCGCGCGCGGCGTGCGCGTGACGATCCTGACCAACTCGCTCGCGGCCACCGATGTCGCCGCGGTGCACGCCGGATACCAGCGCTATCGCAAGGACCTGCTGGATGCGGGCGTGCATCTGTACGAGCTGAAGCCCGCCGCCAGCGAAGACCCGAAAGCGAAGAAGAAATCGATACTCGGATCGTCAAAGGCCTCGCTGCACGCCAAGACCTATGTGTTCGACAGAAAGAGCATCTTCATCGGGTCGATGAATCTCGACCCGCGGTCCATCACGCTCAACACGGAAATCGGCGTCTACTGCCAGAGCGCAGCGATTGCAGCCGAAGTGGTGGACGGGCTCGAGCCCAAACTCGACCAGATCGCGTGGCGGCTCGAAGAACGCAAGGATGCGAACGGCAAGAGCCGGATCGTGTGGATCGATACGGCAGCCGACGGCACGGTGAAGGAACTCGACGAACCCGACGTGTCCACGATGAAACGCATCGGCATCTGGTTCCTCGGCCTGCTGCCGATCGAATCGCAACTGTAGACAACGGTCGGCCACTCAACCCGCCTCACGATCGATACCGGGCACGGTTTGCGTTCCCGGCGGCACGCGCGTCCGGTACACTGCCTGGGCGCCGCAGCCGCGTAGTCGCGAGGTCGACATGGATGGGCGGTGGCGGAAACCGGTCAGCGTTCAGGAGAAACCGTGCATGGAACAACTTGTCAGTCACCCGCTTTTTTTCTTCCTGGCCACGATGGTGCTGATGTCGCTTGCGGCATGGATCGGCGCCACCGTCCTGCGCGGCAAAAAGCCCCTCGATGACGCGTCCCGCGACGACTTCAGCGTCGTCCAGTCCGCGACGCTGACACTTCTCGCGCTCGTGATCGGCTTCAGTCTTTCGATGGCCGTCGGACGTTACGACCAGCGCAAGAACTACGAGGAAGAGGAAGCCAACGCAATCGGCACCGAGTTCCTGCGGGCCGACCTGCTGCCGGCCCAGGAAGCGGCGGCAACCCGTGCGCTCCTGCTGAAGTATCTGGACCAGCGCATCCAGAACTACCGGACCCGCGATCCACAGGAACTCGCGCAGATCGACGCGACCACGACGCAGCTCGAAGCGGATATGTGGACGGCCGTGCGCACCGGCGCCGCCGCCCAGCCGAATCCGGTCACCGCGCTTGCGGTCGCCGGCATGAACGACGTGATCAACGCGCAAGGCTACACACAGGCCGCCTGGTGGAACCGTGTGCCCTTTGCCGCCTGGACGCTGCTGGTCATCATCGGGCTGTTCTGCAATCTGCTGGTCGGTTACGGCTCGCGTACCGGAACGGCCAGAGCCCGCTTTCTGCTCGTCATGCCGCTCGTCGTCTCGCTGTCGATCATGCTCATCGCCGATATCGACAGCCCGCGTAACGGCATCATCCGCGTCGTGCCGCAGAACCTGATCAGTCTCGCGCAGTCGCTGCCCAAACCTTAGCGCCGCCTCACGTATGTCGCATCAGGAGCCTGACGTCACGCGAACGGTCGACTGCCCGCCGCTAGCTACGCGTCGTCCTGATGTGTGGGCACGACCGGGCTGAAGCGATAGATCGCCGTGCCCAGCGCGAGCGGGATGGCGGTGAACAGAAAGAGCCGCTCATACAGCGCCGCATCCGATAGCCCCGCTGCCCGGGCATGCCCGGTGATCCAGCCGAGGCAGTTGCTCGTCAGCGCGATACCGAGAAACACCATGCTGTTGAGCAGCCCCAGGCTCAGTCCGAGTCGATGCGGGGGAATGATCGCGCGCGCCTGCGACATCACGAGCGGATGAATCGATCCGACCGAGAACAGCACGCAGAGCAGCACGACGCTCAGCACCGCGCTTTCGCCAGGGCTGAACGCAAGCAGCAGCGCAGCGGCGAGACCCGCCAGCAGCCACACCGAAGAAATCGTTTTCGGCGCCCAGTAACGGACCGCGACCGGCACGCAGAACGATGCCGCGATGGCGACGATGCTCGTCACCGTCATCGCATTTCCGCGCGCGATCACATCGAAGCCGAATATGTCCGCGAGATAGGGGCCGCCCCACGACGTCCGGAACGTGCTGCCGACCGACAGGGCAAGACACGCCGGCATGAGCGTCCAGAAACGCGTCGAACCGCTGGCTGGCGGCTGTGCCTGCGCCATCCTGTCCGTCTTTCGTGTCTGCGCGACGTTATCGCCGCGACGCACGAAGCACAACACGGCGAGCGTCGCGCACAGCATCGCGAACGCGGCCGTCGCCATCACGGGACGCCAGCCGAAACTGGCCGTCGCGCGGCTCAGCGGAAACGCGGCGAGCAGCGCCCCGGCCATGCCGATGGCACTCGCCGTCGTAACCGCACGGACGTTGCGATGACCGTGCCCGGTTCGCAGCACATGGTTCAGCAGGCCCATGAAGATCGGCGCGCAGCCGATACCCATGCCTGCCTGCGCGACGATCGCGAGCGTCGCGTTCGACGTGAACGACAGCAATACGGCCGAAACAGTGCCGACGGCCATGAGCGCGACCGTCGGCAGACGAACGCCAAAACGGTCGAAAAGAAGGCCGACCGGTAACTGCGCGAGCGAAAAAACGAGAAAGAACGCGCCGGCAAACCAGCCGAACATCTGCGGCGAGAACTGGAAACTGTCGATAAGCTGGGTGGAAATCACCGCGATATAGCTGCGGAAGAACTGACTCAGCACGTAGCTGAAAGTCAAGGCCCACAGCCCGTAGTCAACGGCCGATGCAGACGATGGCGATGCGCTCACGCGTTTGCGGATCTGTTGCAAAGGCTGAAGTCCTGAAAGTTACACGCGGCGCTATTTTGCCACGTCAGCCGACGCAACCCGTCACACGGCGCTCACGCCGCCATCGACTGCCAGGATCTGCCCGGTGATATGCCGGCCCGCTTCCGAGGCAAAGAGAAGCGCCGCGCCATGCAGATCCGTGTCCGTCCCGAGACGCCGCAGCGGCGCCTGCGCGGCCACGGTTTCGGCACCCATCTGTTCGAGCAGGCCGTGTGTCATCTTCGATGGAAAGAAGCCTGGCGCGATCGCGTTGACGGTAATGCCGTATTGCCCCCACTCGCCCGCCAGCGCGCGCGTGAAATTGACCACCGCGCCCTTGCTGCTGTTATAGGCGATCGTGTTCATCGCGCCGGGCGGATTGCCGCGCAAACCGGCAATCGACGCCACGTTGATCACCCGTCCGCTACCGTTCGGAATCATCGAGCGCTTGCCGATGCGCTGCGTGAGCAGAAAGAGCCCGCGAATGTTCAGGCTGAAAACCTTGTCCCACGCCTCGACCGGATGGTCTTCCGCTTTCGCACCCCACGTCGCGCCTGCGTTGTTCACCAGAATGTCGATACGTCCGAGGCGACCGAGCGCTTCGTCGGCAAGGCTCGCGATCTGGTCGTCGCGGGCGGTGTCGGCCACGGCATACTCGACGTCGATGCCGTATTCCTTCAGTTGCGCCTGCGCGTTACGCAGTTCGTCGACCTTGCGCGCGGAAATCATCACCCGCGCGCCGGCACCGCCCAGCGCACGGGCAATCTGCAGCCCAAGCCCGCGTGAACCGCCAGTCACGAGCGCGCTCTTGCCGCTCAGGTCGAACAATCGTTCGATGAAACCCATGTCTGTCTCCATTTGATGTTTTTAGCCCTGGCGCGAGACCGGCCAGCGTCTCAGAACCACGCGTCCTTCATATCGAGTGTCGTTGTATCGAGGCTTTCAAGCAGATCCAGTTGCGCATCGATCTTCGGCAGTTCCCAGCGCAGGAAATAACGCGCCGCCGCGCGCTTGCCATCGTAGAAGTCACCCGCCTTCCCGTGTGCGACGAGTGCCTGATCGAGCCAGATCCACGCAAGCACTGCGTGGCCGAACGCCTCCAGATAGACGCTCGCGTTGGCCAGCGTCACGCGCGGGTCGCCCGCCGACCACAAGCGTTGCGTAGCCGTCACGATCCGCGACCACTTCTGGTTGAGCGTTTCGCCCGCACGTTGCCATTCCGTATCCGTGCAGTCGCTGGCACGCGTCACTGTCCGTGCGATCGTGGCGACCAGCGCACGCAGCGCAGCGCCATCATCGAGCGTCACCTTGCGGCCCAGCAGATCGAGCGCCTGAATGCCGTGCGTGCCTTCATGAATGGGATTGAGCCGGTTGTCGCGATACAGCTGTTCGACCTTGTAATCGCGCGTGTAGCCGTAGCCGCCGTGCACCTGGATCGCCAGATCGTTCGCCGCCAGGCACCATTGCGACGGCCAGCTTTTCGCGATCGGCGTCAGGATGCCGAGTAGCAGCGTAGCCGCTTCCCGCTCATCCGGCGTCGCGCCCGTGCGCTCTTCGTCGACGAGCTTCGCGCAGTACAGGTTCAACGCGAGGCCGCCTTCCACATACGACTTCTGCGCAAGCAACATGCGCTTGACGTCGGCATGCTCCGCGATACGCACCTGCGGCGACCCGGCGTCCTTGCCGAGCGGGCCGACGGGTCGTCCCTGCGAACGGGTGCGCGCGTAATCGAGCGCGTGCAGATAGCCGGTGTAACCGAGCGCGGCCGCACCAAGACCGACACCGATACGCGCTTCGTTCATCATGTGGAACATGTACGCAAGCCCGCGATGCGCCTCGCCGACCAGATAGCCCACGGCGCCCGCGCGTCCCATCGGGCGAAAACGGGTGCCTTCGCCGAAATTCAGCAGGCAGTTCGTGGTGCCGCGATACCCCATCTTGTGGTTCAGGCCGGCAAGCGCGACATCGTTGCGCTCGCCGCGCGTGCCGTCTTCGCGAACCAGGTACTTCGGCACGATAAAGAGCGAAATGCCGCGCGTGCCCGGCACGAACCGGCCATCCGCGTCGGGCGTCCTCGCGAGCACCAGATGCACGATGTTGTCCGTGAGTTCGTGATCGCCGCCCGAGATCCACATCTTGTTGCCGGTCAGCCGGTACTGCGCACCGAATGGCGATTCGCCCTCGTAATCGGCGCGCGTGGCGATATCCGACAGCGACGATCCCGCCTGCGGCTCCGACAGGCACATCGTGCCGAACGCGCGGCCGTCCATCTGGGGTCGCACGAACGCGTCGATCTGCGCCTCGCTTCCATGTGCAAGCAGCAGGTTCGCGTTGCCGATGGTCAGAAACGGATACGCCGCCGTGGCGATATTGGCCGCCTGGAAATACGCGAAAGCCGCGAGTTCGACGAGTTTCGGCAACTGCATGCCGCCAAGCGCTTCGTCCTGCCCTGCCGCGATCAGGCCGGCGTCCGCGAACGCTTTCAACGCCGTGGCGACTTCGGGAATCAGCGTGACTTTCTCGCCGTCGAATTGAGGCTCATGGCGATCGCCTTTAGCATGGTGGCTGGCGAACAGGTCGGCTGCCATCCGTTCGCAGGTGTCGAGCACGGCATCGAACGTATCGCGACCGTGCGCGGCATAGCGCGGTGCGTTCGCAAGCGCGGTTGCATCGAGCCATTCGTAGAGGATGAACTCGATGTCACGGCGGGATAGAAGCAGACTCAAGGTTGATGTCTCCAGGCGGCTGGATCATCGGCGCTGGCGGTGTGTCGTCAGGTCTGCCGCCCACGCATCAATCGGGCGACGGCGCGCAGATGAACGCAATCAGGGGGTTGCGGCAATTTACGAACGATCGTTCGTTTCAAGTCGAGTGTATCGCGTGACGGCAAAAACGGGAACCCGCTGGAACTACTCGTTTACGCTAGCCGGCGTGCAACGGTCGCTTCAATGTGTGAGCGCCGGCGCGCCCGGGCACGACCGGTACAATATGGGCAACCCTTCGCCCGAAACCGAAACGCCCGCCCCATCATGCAGAATCTGAAATACCTGAGCGCGTACCCGACGGCGCTCCAGGACAAGGTGCGCCGGCTGATCGCTGAACAGCAACTCGGTGCGTATCTTGACGAGCGATATCCGAACCGGCATGCCGTACAGACCGACCGCGCGCTATACGACTATTGCGTGGACCTGAAGCGCGAATTCATCCGCAACGGCCCGCAGATCGACAAGGTCATCTACGACAGCAAACTGGACGTACTGCGGCACGCGCTCGGGCTGCATACGACGATTTCGCGCATACAGGGCAACAAGCTCAAATCGAAAAAGGAAATCCGCATCGCTTCACTGTTCAGGGATACCGCACCAGAATTCCTCCGCATGATCGTTGTGCATGAGCTTGCACATCTGAAGGAAAGCGAACATAACAAGGCGTTTTACCGCCTCTGTGAATTCATGCAACCGGGTTACCATCAGACCGAGTTCGATCTGCGCCTTTACCTGACACATCGCGACCTCGTGCGTGGCCAGCCCGGCTGACGGTGCATCGACGAGACCACGCTTCTTATAGCGTTTTCGCAGATGGATGGCGCGCCGGGAGTATGCTGCACACGTGAACCTGTCCATACCGACGTCAGGGAGGGATACGCGATGAGCACTGCAAGCGAGCTTCAGAACACCGTCAATGCCATGGTCCAACCGGGCAAGGGATTGCTGGCCGCCGACGAGAGCGGACCGACAATCGCGAAACGCTTCAAGACCATCGGCATCGAGTCGAACGAGGAATACCGCCGTGCATGGCGCGACCTGTTGTTGTCGACGTCGGGCCTTGGCGAATACATCAGCGGTGTCATCCTGTATGAAGAAACGCTGGGGCAACGCTCCAGCAAGGGCACGCCGCTGCCGGAACTGGCCGCCTCGCAGGGCATCGTGCCGGGTATCAAGGTCGATCTTGGCAAGATCCCGCTTGCCCATGCACCTGGCGACGAAATCACGCAAGGGCTCGACGGGCTCGCTCAACGGCTGGCCGGGTACAGGAAACAAGGCGCGCGCTTTGCCAAGTGGCGCGCGGTGTACAACATCTCGCCGACACTGCCTGGGCGGCTCGCCATCGAGGCGAATGCCGATGCCCTCGCCTCTTATGCGGCGATCTGTCAGGAAGCGGGCATCGTGCCCATCGTCGAACCCGAGGTGCTGATGGACGGCGACCATACGATCGCGCGTTCCCTTGAAGTGACCGAGGCTGTACTACACGAGGTCTTTCACGCGCTGCACCGGCATGCGGTCGTGCTTGAGCATATGCTGCTCAAACCGAACATGGTGATTGCGGGTTCTAATGCGGCTAAAGGCGAGCAGGCTTCGGTTGAAGATGTCGCGCGTCAAACAGTGCGGGTCCTTAAACGGACTGTGCCGGCTGCGGTGCCCGGCGTGGTGTTCTTGTCGGGTGGGCAGACACCGGAGCAGGCTACCGCGAATCTTGATGCGATGAACCGGCTTGGGGCTTTGCCGTGGAATCTGAGCTTTTCCTATGGACGGGCGTTACAGGAGCCGCCGTTACAGGCGTGGAAAGGGTTGGCCGCTAACGTTGCTGCTGCGCAGAACGCGTTACTCAAGCGCGCGCGTTTGAATAGTGAGGCGTGTTTGGGCAGGTATCAAGCTGCGATGGAGCGCGCCGGGGAGTGAGCGCGGAACCGGCCAACGCCCAGGCGTTTTGCCCGTGCTAAACCGCTCCACCTCATTGCGCGATACGCAGAATCGCTGAAGCAAGCTGTGCATAGCAGGGCTTCAGATCGGCTGCGGTTGCGGCATGGCAATAGACGCCCACCGGCTGTTGGGCGTTGTAGCAACGAGCGGGGGCATCGGACGTGTTCGCCATGCACTTGAGCACATCCTGACCCAGTTCGTTGTCGGGACCTGCTGGTTGCGTCAATTGCACCCCCAGACCCAGTGTGAACACAAAGATCTTGTTGGCGCGGGCATTCTCCGCCATTGCTTCAAGCAGATTGCGCGACGCGCGGTTGATATTCTGGTACGTCGGTGTGTTCGTGACGACCCGGGGGCTGCTGGCAACGATCGGGTAGGTCTGGTCATTCGGGTCGTGTGCGTTGTAAAACGCTGGAAGCTGTTTGATGAAATTCTTTGAAACGTTGCTCGCGTAACAACTTGCTACCTTCTGACTGATCTGGTCTGCGCGATAAAGACCGGTCGGTGTACCGCTCGACGCATCCCCGCTAGCAACCGTTCCTACCGCGCCATCGCATCCAGCGACGCTATTCTGAAATTGCGACGAGAAACTGTTCGGCGCGCCGTCGGAGAAGAACACAATCACCCGCAAACTGGATGGATTGGTCAGGCCGTTCATCTGGTTGCGTGCCTGCCAGAACGCCTCGGAAGAATTCGTGCTGCCCTCAAACGTATACTTGTTGATGGCGGTCGTCATGCCGGCCCGATCGAATCCACGCGAACTGTCAGTCTTGTATGGCACGTCCACGACAGTCCCGTACGCGAAGTGCATGAGCGCGACGCGATCGTTTGAGATATCGAAGTTATTCAGAAACGAAATCGCGTTTGCGCGGACAGCCGCGGGTTGGCCGGCGGTCGTGGTCATCGACTGTGTCACGTCGACAATGAATGCCATGTCCAGATCCCTGCGCACAGTCTCCGAATGCGTCGACACGTTCAACACCTTGAATCCGAACAGTTGCATGAAGTTGACGGGCACCTGAGCCTGTGCCTGAACATCGATCGTCACGGTTCCGGATGCAAACGTGATCGATGGCGTGTCCATCGACGCCGTGGAACCCAGAAAATTAGCCGGATAGTTAGCCGAAAAGAATGCCGCCGCGGCCTGCTGGGCATTCGTGGTCTGGTCCGCCTGGTTATCGCCCCGCGTGACTGCGTGGCCCGCCGCCAGGGCGGCGCCATCCGCGGCGGCATCGAGTCGCGTACGGATCAGATAGCCGAATCCTGAATCGATCGCGAGGCCGAGTACGCCCAGGAGCGCGACCAGCGCGAACACCACGATCACGCTGACGGCGCCTTGCTGGCGCTTTCTTGATGTATTGATCACGTGAGTCCCCGTTGCATGCCGTCAAAAGGCCGTCATGGCGTACAGATCAGGCGAGAGCGCGGGCGTGTTGATGCCAGACCCGAGATTCAACGCTCCGATGAGCGGCGGCTGCCTGTAGAACGCTTCAACGACATACACAACCTGTCCATCCCACAGTTGCCCCTGCAGCGTGCTCACCACGGGAGAAGTACTCGTCACAGGCGGAACATTGGCACAACTCCCCGTCCCATCCGTGGCCCAGCTCGTCCCCGCGGACCCGCAGTTCCAGATCTTGCTGGCCGGAAAATAATTGCCACCGGTCCAGCGGTATTGCGCGGCCACCACACCGGTGCAGTTGTTCCCTTTCGCATCACAGGTGTTATTGCCGACAATCATGGTGATGTAGATCATGCCGTTCGCGCTCATGTTGAGCGGCGGGGTCGTCTGGGTAAGCGACGACATGATGGTCTGCACCGGAAACGCGGTCAGCGCCCGCGACGCGAGATTCGCGCCTTCGCGACTGACGTTGGTCAATATCATCTGCGCCTGAATGTTGCGCGCGAAGTCGTACACCGGAAGGGCGATCGCAATAAGCATTGGCAGCAGCACGGCCATTTCGATTGCCGCAACGCCGCGTTGTTTCTGGCGCCTCGTTTTGAATGCTCTGCTGTTCATGTCAGAAGCCCTCGTTGCGCATCGTCGCGGCGACCGTAAACGCGTAGCTGCCGCCAGGAAAGAACGGACGCACCAGCGGCGTCAGCAGCGGCCACGAACAGTTCAGCTGCAACACGATGATGTCGCCGGCGTTTCCGAACATGCCGGAGCTATAGCCGGCCGGTGTGTTGTAGCTTTGCGGCGTGCCATTGATCGTGACCGTGTAGCTCGGGTCGACGATGTTGTACAAGCCCATCGAACTGTTCTTGATTTCCTGGATAATCGCGAGATAGCGCTGCTGGCCGCTAGCGGCCGGGTCCAGACTGGACTGGCCCGTGACCGCGTAACGTGCGCCCTCGCGCACCGCGTACTGCATCGTCAGATTGACCCAGAGTAACAACCCGAGATCGATGGCGACGAACATCAGGAAGAACAGGATCGGCGCGACCAGTGCAAACTCGACCGCGGTCGCTCCTCGCTGCTGTCGTCGTGATCTCCCGAAAATCCTGGCTCTCATGTCGCCGCTCCTGCGTTCGCCCTCAACACTGTCCGCATCCGGACCGTCACCTGCATACGCACCGCGCGACTAGCCAATGTGTTTCATCGCTGGCATGAGCACGCGCGTGGCCTGGAGAATCGCCGGGCCGATCAGCACGATGATGAGCGTCGGAAAAATGAAGAAAATCAGCGGAAACAGCAGCTTCAATGCGATCCTGGCCGCTTTCTCTTCGGCGCGAAGACGCCGCTTGGTCCGCAGATTGTCGGTATAGACGCGTAGCGAATCACCCACGCTCGTCCCGAACCTGTCGGCCTGGATCAGCATCGCCGCAAGGGTCTCGATGTCTTCCACACCGGTTCTGAGCGACAGATTGCGAAGCGCCTTGTCCCGCCCCGCGCCAGCGCGCAATTCCAGTAGCACAAGTTCGAGCTCGTCTCTCAGCGCCTGGCTCTTCATGCCGATTTCGTCGGTGACTCGCCCTAGTGCCGCGTCGAATCCAAGCCCCGCTTCCACGCACACGGTCATCAGATCAACCGCATCCGGAAGATCTTCGAAAAGCGCGCGCTGACGACGATCGATGAGGCGGGCGAGCACACCGTTTGGAAGATAGAAACCGGACGCCGAGGTACAGAGCAGGACCAGCAACACATAGATGCGAGGCGTGTCATGCATGCTGGTGCCGAACGCGAGCATGGCGACGACGGGAAACGCAAGCGCGAGGACAGTCTTCGACGCGAAATAGATCGCCGGTGCGGATTCGCTTCGAAGTCCGGCATTCAGAAAGCGCACGCGCAGTATTGAACGGTTCCAGTCTTCACCAGGCAACGAAAATTTCGCAACGCGTGACGATGCCTGAGCAATCTTCTCGACCCATTTTCCTGCGTCCTCCGGCTTGGCGCCGACATTGCCGCCGCCCCCGGAGATCGTGCCGATCTGACCGATACGTTGCTTTAAAGGATCGGGTTTTAACAGATTCATCCCGATGAGGGCCGCGGCGAATACGATCAGAAACATCAGCGCGAGCACCGCGATCTGCACGATTGTCATGGTCTCCGGGTTTCCCCGCCCCCGTTATATCGTTGATGGAAGATCGCTTTCATACGTGAATACGTACGATCTTGCGACTCCACAAGATGCCGAACAGCATGAAAACCATCGCCACGCCCGCCATCTTCATACCGGTAGGATCGGTCCAGAAGACACGCATCAACTGCGGGGTGATCAACAGGATCACGCCGGCCAGCACGAATGGCAGCAGACATAGAATCCAGGCGGAAAGCCGTCCTTCCGCCGACAGCACCTTGACCTTGCCCATCAGCTTCAGTCGTTCGCGAATGATCGAACTGATATTGCCGAGAATTTCCGCAAGATTGCCGCCCGCCTCGCGCTGGATCAGAACCGCGATCACGAAATAGCGCAGATCGGGAACAGGCACGCGATGCACCATGTTTTGCAGCGCGACGCTCATCGCCACGCCGTAGTTGATTTCATCGAACGCAAGCTTGAATTCGCCTCCCAATGGCTGCGGCATTTCATCCCCAACCATGCCAAGCGCGCTCGGAAACGAATGGCCGGCACGCAATGCACGGCTGATCAGATCGGCAGCCTCGGGGAGCTGTCTTTCAAGAATCCCGATGCGCTTGTTTCGCTTGCTGCGCACGACAAGAAGCGGCAAAAAGGCGGCAACTCCGCCGAACACCAGCGCGATCACAACGGGCTGATGCAATACGAATCCAGCCACGAGGCCCGCCGCGGCACAGCCGCCCATATACCCAAAAAATCGCCCGACGGACCAGGTGAGCCCCGACTGCAGCAACAGCCTGTCGAACATCTGAACTCGCGGCATCAGCATCAGCAGTTGCAGCAGCAGCGGCGAGTCGCTCAGTGTTCGTGTCTTGAGAATCGATAGCTGATCGTCGCCCGACTTTCCACCCGGCGCCGCCGCGCGCACGCGTTGCTTCATCCGCTTGACGGAAGCGCCGTGCCGGTTGTGCCAGAAGATGTACAGCCCCTCGATCATCAGCACCGTCGCGATGAACAGCAGCACGACGAAACCCATAAACGACGTATCCATACCTCACTCCTCAATACATTTCGCGCGGGTTCACACTTCGAAGCGGCGAGCTGGATCGAACATGTTGTCCGGCAGCGTGATGCCGAAAGCAGTCAACCGGTCGCAAAACTTCGGCCGCACACCCGTTGCGCAGAAATAGCCTTTGATGCGGCCGTCGTCATCGACACCTGTTCTCTTGAACGTGAAGATCTCCTGCATGTTGATGACGTCCCCTTCCATGCCGGTGATTTCCTGAATGCTCATCAACTTGCGTCGCCCGTCGGTCAGGCGCGACGCCTGCACCACCACGGAAATCGCCGACGCGATCTGCTGACGCATCGCCTTAACGGGCATCGTCAGACCGGCCATCGACACCATGTTTTCCAGGCGTGTGATTGCGTCGCGCGGTGTGTTCGCGTGCAGGGTCGCCATGGATCCTTCGTGACCCGTGTTCATCGCGTGCAGCATGTCGAGCGCTTCACCGCCACGCACTTCGCCGAGCACGACGCGGTCCGGGCGCATCCGGAGTGCATTGCGCACCAGCGCGCGCTGTGAGATTTCGCCCTTGCCTTCGATATTCGGCGGCCGCGTTTCAAGTCGCAGCACGTGTTGCTGGCGCAACTGGAGTTCAGCCGCGTCCTCGATCGTGACGATACGTTCGTCGGCTGGAATGAAGCCGGACAGCAGGTTCAGCAACGTTGTCTTGCCGCTGCCCGTCCCACCTGAAATCAGGACGTTCAGTTTCGATTTGATCAGTGCTTCGAGCAGTTGCGCCATCGCAGGCGTAAAGCTCTGGTTGTTCAGCATGTCGTCGACGGTAAGCGGATGCACCGAAAATCGCCGGATCGATACAAGTGGCCCGTCGATAGCCGATGGCGGAATAATCGCGTTTACCCGTGAGCCGTCGGGCAGTCGTGCATCGACCATCGGCGTCGATTCGTCGATACGCCGGCCGACACGCGACACGATGCGCTCGATGACTTTCATCAGATGCGCGTCGTCGTAGAACGTGATGTCGGTGTGTTCGAGCTTGCCGCGTCGTTCCACGTAGACATGTTGCGACGTATTCACCAGAATGTCCGAGACCGTCGGATCGTTTAGCAGCGGTTCGAGCGGGCCGAGGCCCAGCATTTCGTCCTGCACGTCCTGCACGAGACGCTTGCGCTCGAACTCGTTCATCGGCACCTTGTCTTCGTCGACGATGCGCTCGACAAGCTGTGCCAGTTCGCGTTTCACCTGATCGGGCGTCAGTCGTTGCAGCTTGTCCAGTTCCACCCGTTCGATGATCGTCTGGTGGATGTTCATCTTGAGCTTCTGGTACGCCTGACGAGCCGCCTTCGCATCACCCGGAGAGGCCGCATTACTGGAAGCGGGCGCTTCGGCGACAGCCAGATCGCCCTGCATCAAAAGTTGTTCGCGCAATGACATGCTGCTCTCCGGTTATCGCTCAATGACTGGGTTTGAGTTGCTGTACCGCGCGTTGCTTCGGTGCGAGCAGGCGGCCAAACATGCTCTTCGAAGGCGTCGTCGCTTCCGGCCATAGAAAGGCAGCGAGGGCGCCAAGGCTTTTTGTCAGTGAAGAACCTTTCGCAATGGTGAGAAGCGGCACGCCCTGGTTGACAGCCTGGAGCGCGCTCTTTTCATCTCGTGGCAACAGATGGGCGGGCTTGACGCCAAGTGCTTCCTCGATGGCGGCAAGGTCGACCTGCGCCCCCTTGTCATACTGGTTCACAAGTAGATGCATCTTGCTGGCCGAATAGCCCAGCGCGCCCAGGATGTCGAGCAACCGGCGTCCCGCGTGCAACTGTGGAATGGTCTGCTGGGCGACCACGCAGATCGACTCGCTCTGATCGAGCGCATGCAGTGCCAGCGGATTAATGGTTTGGCCCAGATCGAAGATCACCACGTCGTACTGGTCGCGTACCAGTGCCAGCAGACGTTCGAGGTGCGATGCACGCATCTCGGTCGCTTTCACCGGATCACCTGCACCCGCCAGCACGTCGAGATTCGCGTGTACGTGTGAGACGCAGGCATCGAAGAACGCTGCATCGAGTCGTTCGATCTGCGCGAAGAGGTCCGCGATGGTCGAGGCCGGTGTCTTTTCCGCGACGAGCAGACTCGCGTCCGCGAACTGCTGGTCCAGGTCGACGAGTAGTACACGCCTGTCGCGTACAGCTGCGAATGCGTAGGCGAGATTCGTGGCGATCAGCGTCGTGCCGGCCCCGCCTCTGCCTGACGCGAGCGACATCACGCGGCCTTCCCGCCGTGTGCTGGAAGTCTTCTTTCCAGCAACGTGCGAGAGTTCCTGTGCAAATTCCCGTGCGTCGATCGGCCAGGACAACACATGCCGCACGCCGGCGCGCATCGCCGCCATCAACATGTCGGTCGACAGGGCCGACGCCACCAGCATGCAGGTCAGATTCGGGGCATGGCCGATTGCTTCCCCGATCGCAGCCAGGTCGCCGACCACGAGTGCCGTATCAGCGACGATCAACAGATCGGCCTTTTTGATTCGCTCGGCGTAGCGTGGCAACTGCTTCGCCGCGCCGCGCTCGGAATGCAACCGGTGCCGGACGTCGCTTGCGGCGAGCAACGCTTTCACTTCGCGCTCATGCTCGTCGCTGGACGAAATCAAAAGGATGTCGATCATGTGTATCTCCACTGCTATGCGAACCTGCTTCGAAAACTAGTTGCTACTACCCGTGCCGACGCCAATCGTGAATACGTTTGCTGGAGGTGTTGGCGCGGTAAAGGACTTGACGTAGTTTGTCTGCGCCGCTATTGCCGCACTCCCGTCGATGCCGGCAACAGGATCGTCGTTTGCCGATGCCATCGGGTTAAGCATCTGCATCGTTTTGATCTGCGTGACGGATTCCCCAAAATGCTGGTCCCACTCTGGCGTCGAGCTGAGGCAACCGCCGAGTGTCGCGCAGGCTCCGACGCAAAGCGCAAGGCGAATGGAGGTCTGGATTGTGTTCATGTTCTTCTCCAATAAGTCTGCAAGACGGATCCTGTTCACTGTGTCGTGCTGATCTGTGTTGCTGGCGAAACGGTTCGGGCGATGGACGTGTCCGGCGGATCAAGTGCGCTGGACGCCAAAGCGGAAACCGGTGGAGAAGCCGTGTAGGTATCAGGCCCGGGCTCAAGCGGCCTGGCGCTGGATATCGCAGTGGGCGGCGATTCGTCCGGCACGCTCGCAGTCGACGCAGGCAGTGGCGTCACGCTTATCTGCGCGGTTTGCACTGCATTGACGCGCGGCTCGTCGAGCGCGATGGGCTTGCCGCCTGGCGACACAAGATTGGCGGGCGATGCGGCATCCGGTCCCGGCGCCTGCGTCGAAACCGGCGCTGCGGGCGGCATCGCGGCAGGACCGGCCACCGGCGGCACGACAACAACAGCACCGGTTGCCGCAACGGGGCCGGCACTGCTGGCACCGCTGGCACCGTTAGCGCCATTTACAGCAGGCGTCGCCGAAGCAGGCGCGGCCGGGGGCGCGGGCTTGCGCCCTTCCATGTTGCCGGTCGCGTAAAGATTGCCTTCGTTGACATTCGCGAAGCTGTCAGTCGGCAGCGGATACTCACGGGGCAGCGGTTTGGCGAGACGCGGCGTCACGACGAACACCAGTTCCGTCTTGTCCTGCTGGTAGTTCGTGCTGCGGAACAGCGCACCGAGTACCGGCAGCTCGCCTATACCCGGCAAGCCCTTGATCGTGCCAGTCACATTGTTCTTCATCAGGCCGCCGATGGCAAAGCTCTGTCCGTCATACACCTGCAGCGTGGTCGACGCGCGACGTGTCGTGATGAGTGGCAGGATTGCCGTGCTGCTCGTCCCGCCGGCCGTCACGGCGACGCCGGTCGGCGAAAGCTCGGACACTTCCGGCGCGACCTTCAGATTGATACGGCCACCCTCGAGCACGGTCGGCGTAAAGGTCAGGCCGACGCCGAACTGCTCTTCTTGCAGCGTGATCGTGGTACCGCCAGTTCCATTGCTTTGCGGCACCGGGATGAATACCTTGCCGCCAGCGAGGAAGCTTGCTTCCTGTCCGCTGATCGCCATCAGGTTCGGTTCAGCCAGAATCTTGACGAGCTGATCGGTCTTCTGGGCATCGATCGCGAGGTTAAGCGGCAGATTATTTGACTTCGCACCTGCTATGGCCGCCATCCCGCCCGAAAGGAAATTCGCGAGCAAGCCAAACGACCAGCTGCCGATGCTGCCTTGCAGGTTTGCCTGCGCGCCCAGCTGATCGATCAGTGTCTTTGAGACTTCCGCGACCTTCACTTCGAGCATCACCTGTTGCGGGGCAGCGATCTGCAGCATGTTGATGATGCGCTCCGACTTGTCACCGCTCGCCGCGGGCGCCGCTCCGGCGCCGCCCTTCGCACCGGGAAGCGGTAACGCTGAACTGGGCCGCTGCGTGTAGGCACGGGCAAGCTCCACGATGCGCTGTGCCTTGGCGCCGTCCGTCACGACACCCGTTAGCACGAGCGCATCGCCCGCTGCCTTGATCTGGACGCCGGTTTCCTCTGGCATCAACGAGGCGAGCGTCTGTTGCAATCCGGCAGGATCCGTTCCGACAACCACGTCGATCACGCTGCACGAACCGCTCTTGCCCTGCACGATCATGTTGGTCGTGCCGATGTCGGAGCCCAGCAGATAAAGTGTCTGTGGCGACACGAGCATCGCCTGCACCACTTGCGGGTTGCCGACCGTACGTTCCCTGACCGGCTCGCGCAAATTGATCATCGTCGATTTGCCGAGCGGTACGACAACGGTGCTATGTTCACCGACCGGCCCGGTGCAGTTCGGCCCTTTGGCGTTTTTCGCGGGAGCAGCACCTGCCTGCGATTCGTCGGCGCTGCCAATCGTGAGACGGATGGGGCCATTGGCCGCGACCGTGAACGGAGCGGCCAGCGTAGCCGCCTGCCTTGGGGGATTCAGCGCAGCAGGTTGAACGGCGCCCACGACACTCGCCGCTTCGCGTGTGCTTTCGGCTTCGGCGGAAGGCAGCACCCAAAGGAACAGGCCGATCGCGCTCAGCATCGTGGTCAGCACAAAGCGCGAGCCGCCTGCCCTCCGTTTCTGCGCGCGTCGATGCGGCGCTTGCGCCGGACACCTTGTTTTCGCGTTCATGTCCTTCCCCCGTCAGGTGCTGCTATATGTGAACAACTTATGATGTGGCTACTGCCTGCCGGCGATGCCGGTCAGAAACATTCCTGGCCCTTCTCGCTACCTGTTATCACCCGCACGCAATTGCTGGGTGCATGCGCGGCGACGCGCCGGATCACGCGCGGAGCTTCGGGTTCCGATGCAGCTGCGGCAACGACGACCGGCGTTTCCAGTAACGTCGACCGCGTCGCGCCGGCGGTGGTCGTCGCCTGCGGATCGACCTGGTTGCGTAGCACCAGCGAAAGCGTGCCGATACTGCGTGCAAGGTCGATCGTCTCTGCCTGCTCAGGCGTGACTTCGAGCGTGACGGCATCGACTACTTTCGGCTTGGTCTCGTCGCGTCCGACCTCTTGCGCGACCGCGAGCACAAGAATCTTCTCGAGTACGATCTTTGAAATTTTCTGGTCGCGCGACTGATTGGCATCTTTCTGCGTGTTGACGATGATGTCGACGTAGTTGCCCGGCAGGGCGAAGCCCGCCACGCCGATCACGTCGTTCACACGAACCGTGATCGCGCGCTTGCCTTCGTTGATCACGGCGGACAGGCCGCCGAGCGTGCCGACCGGCGAGAGCTTGGAGGCAAGCACGGGTTCGCCGCGCAGCGCGCTTTCTTTCAGCACACGTCCATCCAGTTTTTGCGGATCGGAGAACGAGCCCGGCGGCACACTGTTCGAAGGCCAGTCGACTACTTTCAGGAGATCGGGCGTCACCCGCTGCCCAAGATTGATGTCCGACGAAGCGACGACCACGTGCGCGTTTGAGCTGGACGTCTGCGACACCATCCAGCGTGAGCCGAACACGACAGCTGCCAGCCCCGCCCCCGTGGCGATCAACAGCATGAATACAGCGCGCGAGTTTTTCATTCCATTCTCCTGCTGCTGGCTGCCGGGTGGCGGCCTTCGGGTGAGCTGAGTTCTTCAGGCGGTCGCCAGTCTGCGGACTACTTCGTTTGCGTGGACGGGCTTTGATGCAATGCTGTCGTGTTCACCTGAACTTGCGAAATAGTTGTTCCACGCGCGACGCAGGGTTTCAGGCGTTGCAACCGGTGCTTCCTCTCGATAGCTGGCGTGGGCAACGACAAGGCCCAGCAGATCGCGCGGATAGCATGCAAGCAGCGGGCGGCGTCCCGGCAGATGGAGGTGTTGCAACAGGTAATCGAACGCACCGTCATCGGACTGCACGCCAAGTTGCGCGCACTGGCTGTCGTAAAGTTCGCGGTACTCGTGCTGATCGAGCGGACCGACGAACAGCTTGCAGCCAAGCCGGCGCAGGAACGCTTCATCGCCGAGTTGCTCTGGCGTGAGATTGCTGGAGAACGCGAGCCGCACATCGAACGGCAGCGAGAAACGCGCGCCGTTCTGCAGCGTGAGCGTTTCGCTGCCGCGTCCGAGCGGGATGATCCAGCGGTTGAGCAGATCCTGCGGCGCGACACGCTGACGGCCCAGGTCGTCGACGATATACAGGCCGTTGTTCGCTTTCATGTGGCCCGGCGCCTGATAAAAACCCGTGCCGGCGTCGTAGCGCAGCTCCAGCATGTCGAGCGTGAGTTCACCGCCGGCCATCACGACCGGACGGCGGCAACGTTGCCAGCGGCGATCCGGTAATGCGTTGATGAGTCCGTTCTCTTCCGCTTCGACTGGTTGATGGATCAGCGGATCGAAGATCTGGACGATCGAACGGTCGATCAGTAGCGCATACGGTACGTCGATGTGCCCGGGCAGCAGCTTTGCGAGACATTCGGCGATATATGTCTTGCCGCCGCCCGCCGGACCATAGAGCAGAATCGGGCGACCGGAATTCATTGCGCCGCCGACGTCGTCGATCATCGCGTCGCTGAGTTTGATATCAGCCAGCGCTGCGAGGGCAAACGAGCGCGAGATGCGCACGAGATTGACCGACTGGCTTGCGATTACTCGCGTATAGGCTTCGAGCGAAACCGGTGCCGGGCCGATGTAGGTGCATTTGGCGAGGTAGCCGATGGCGCGGACACGGCCTTCTTCGGTCAACTGGTACTGGACGTCGAAATCGGCGGCGCCGCGATGCGTGACTTCGAGCACGCGTTCACGGATCATGAAGCCGGTGACTTCGTTGAGCACGGGGATGGGCAGCTTGAGGCGCTCCACCAGATGTGCGAGGGTGATCTTGCCTTCGACGGCCGCGGCTTTGGCCGTCAGTTCCGCCAGAAAATGCAGGTCGAGCCCGGTCTGCCCGACGGAATGCGGCGCGCGGCGGGTTTCAGCTGCGCAGGTCGGCGCGGATGCGTTGACGTCGGCGTGTTCACGACGCACGGAGGTGTCTCGGGACGTAATCTCGCCCCAGTCCAGCGCATTATTCATCGTGCTTCCCCGTATATGGCCTGCATTCTTGAAGGCTCATTTCTGTCGGGTTTTACCCATGCACGCATGGGTGTGACCCGCCAGTTAGCCTGCGCCTCTCTGCGGAGACGCGGTGCTTTTGCTTTGATCCGGTCCGACTGTTTTATTGCGCTTTCCCTATTGCATCGTGACTACCGCTGGTCAGGCGGTTGTCAGCAGTACACCTATCGTGCTGATTGCGATCACTACGCCGTACGGCAATCTGCCTACTGAATGCTCTCGCAGGTTTTTACCGTACTGCGTTGCTGCTTTGATACCGCCGGGCAAGACGACGATCATCGAGAGTGCATTCGTCAGGCCTTCCTTTGTGCGCTTGCGTTTGAGGAGCGTCGCCAGTGCCCAGATAGCACCCAGCACGCATGCTATTAACCCTGCATACAGCGTGACCGCCGCGCCGCAGAACGCTCCAACTGCCGCCATCAGCTTGACGTCACCGGCGCCGACTGCGCGGATCGCGTAACCTGGCAGAAAGAACAGACCACCGACGAGGCAACCGAAAAACCATGTATGCGTGCCCTCTGCCAATCCGTGGGCAGTCCATTGCATTGGCAGCGCTACGATCAAAGCGATCGAAACCAGCCAGTTTGGAATCCGCCTCGTATTCCAGTCCCAAACGGCGGCCGTAATTACGAGCGCGAGAACACAGGGTCCAATCGGAAAGGCAATCTCATTCATCGAAGACTCCGTGTTTGGAAACGGTGCGCGCTAATTCGTCAGATGGTTTGCCGCTCTGCTCCTCGACAACTTTTCGAAGCAGAGCAGGCAAACCGTCGGGCGTTACGGCGCAGCCTTGGCGCTGTTTGTATCAACCGTGTTCAAAGCAGTCTTGAGGGTATCGAAGATATTGCTGAGACTCGTCCCCATGGCCGTCGCCCCTGCAATGATCATCACCGAGATCAACCCCGCGAGCAGGCCGTATTCAATAGCCGCTGCACCTTCTTCATCACGCAGAAATTGTTGGATCGTGCTTTTCATGCTAACCCCCGTAAGAGAAAAGTCGACTACTCGACGGTCCGCATCCATCAAGGGAAGGTGCGGAATCAAAACGCCCGGTATGGGCGAAACACTGGCCTAACCTCGCCGTTTCGACACTGCGAACAACCGGCGAATGAAGCGGACTTCATTCGTTCGTATTGCTCTTCGTGTCATCACGATCTGGCTTTGCCGCTCTTCTGCATCTGCTCGAGGCGTCTGCCACTTGCGGTGCTGAAGTTTCGTGTCGCGTTCGCAAGGTCTGGTCTCCTCCTTGCGGTCGCGACGAATCCGTTTGCCGGGCTATACGCAACGGATGTGCCATGCACGCGCAAAGCCTTATGTTTCCTGGGGACGGTGAAAATCCGATGTGTTTCGAACAGCGCGCGAATGCAGCATCGTTGCGAGTCCGTTACATGGTTTCGAGGCCAGGTGCGCCGTGGATACAGCGCCTCACGCCAGAAACAGGACGGAACGCGGCAAGCACATATCAAGCATTGGCGCGGCTTTCCAGCCAGGTCACGCCACGCCGAACGCATGCCAGGGGGAAATACTTCGTCGAGCAACGCGTATGAAAAAGCTGTCGCAAAGTTGAGATCGTTCGGGAGGTTCGAGCGAAGCGCACATTCAATTTTGAAACACGGACGTGCCTGATCCGGGTTGTATCGCGCGGCGATTAAACCATCGCCGAACCATCCCGGTACACCGTTGCACGCCGCCTCATGAGGCGCATGCAGCCTGGCTCTGCGTCACGTTTTCCAGTCCGGACGATATCTCGCGGCGCACCTTGATCCACATCCCATGCGTCCGGGTCTCACCTCGCCTGTTGCTGGTGTAGCAGTGTTGCAACGCAGCCCTGTTTCAAACTGGAATTCCCGACACACGTGTCGCTTATGACATTCAGATTTACCCATGAATTTGCGATTCAGACCTTCCCTGAACGCACGAACCCAGATCAGTTAGCGACGCTAAAAAACGACACCGCGATCACTCAATTGCCCCAAAAACCCTTGAGGCGGAATTATTTCTATGGCAATTCAAGATTGTTTGATCTATGTTCACTGTCATGCGCCAAACATAGAGCGCATTAAAAAAGCAGGCCGAGGTATTACGGGGGTATCAAGATGACGTTTAACCGTCCACACAGGCGCACGTATCGCTGCGCCGTCCAGTTCCAGCGCGCTCACATCTCGCGCCTGTTTGTCTGAATAAATAAACCCACGCGCCGCCTCAAGACGGTCGCGCGAACACATCGATCAAAACTGTGAAATCGGAATCCGCCGACTGTAGACCAGCAGTCTGAAAATGATTTCGATGCGACCCGCGCGCAAAACCGGCAGTGATTATCCGGTGCGCGTGAGTCCAGGACCGGGGGGCATCATGGATACGATCTGCACGTCAGACATCACATCGCGCGTTGCGCTGTGCGTTTTACCTTCAGGCGACGAGCGCATCGTCCGCTTCCTTGAAGAAGCGGGATGGCAGGTAGCGTACACAACGTCGATTGCCGAAGCCGAACATATTCTCGACTGCTCCGAAATTTCGGTCGGCCTCGTGGAAATACCGGAGAACTGCGCGACCCAGCATCTGCGCGCGCTCGAATCGTGTATGGAGCGCACACATACAACCTGGATCGCGGCTGTCTGGCCGGGCCAGACCGACGACGAATCGCTGCGCCGCTTCATCCTCGATTACTGTTTCGACTTCGTCACGATGCCGTGCGTCGACGAGCGCCTGACTTTCGCGCTCGGCCATGCGCACGGGCTGTCGTCGCTGCGCTCGCGCGCCGCCACGCCGCAGCAGCTGACGCTCGGGCAACACGAAATGATCGGTCAGTGCGAGGCGATGCTGCAACTCTATCGGGGCATCGACAAATGCGCGCACAACGACGCACCGGTCTTCATCGCTGGCGCGTCGGGCACCGGCAAGGAGCTGACCGCACGCGCCATTCATGAACGATCGGTGCGCGCGAACGGCGAATACGTCGCGATCAATTGCGCGGCCGTGCCGCCAACCCTCCTCCAGTCCGAACTGTTCGGCCATGAGCGTGGCGCGTTTACCGGGGCCGCGCAACGCAAGATCGGCCGTATCGAAGCAGCCCAGGGCGGCACGCTCTTTCTGGATGAAATCGGCGACATGCCGATCGAATGTCAGGCCGTGCTGCTCCGTTTTCTGCAGGAAGGCACGATCGAGCGTCTTGGCGGTACTGGATCGATCAAGGTCGACGTGCGCGTGATTTCCGCCACCCACGTGAATCTCGAAGCGGCTGTGGAAGCCGGCCGGTTCCGCGCCGACCTGTACCACCGTCTGTGTGTGCTAAAACTCAGCGAGCCGCCACTTTGCGAGCGCGGCGAAGACGTCAAGCTGCTCGCCAGCTACGCGCTCAACATGTTCCGCCGCGACAACTCGCGCAAGCTGCGCGGCTTCACTTCGGACGCGATCACGGCGATCTGCAGCTATCCGTGGCCCGGCAACGTGCGCGAGCTGTTCAACTGCGTGCGGCGCGCCGTGGTGATGGCGGAAGGTCGTTTCATCACGGCGGCGGATCTGGGTCTGCCGGTCGATCCGGAAAATTCGCGGCGCACCCTGTCGGAGATTCGTGCGGAAGCCGAGCGTGCCGCTGTCCAGCAGGCACTGCGCAGGCACGGCTATAACCTCTCCGGCGCAGCCGAGGAACTGGGCATCTCGCGCGCCACGCTGTACCGTCTGATGAACGCGGTCGGCTTGCGACCGGAGCCCGGGCAGATGCGCCTGCTCCGTGTCTCGCACGCGGCGGACAAGGCACCGGCGAACGGCGATCGCGCCCCAGTCGCTGCCGCCGAGGAGGCTTGAGCGCTCGTCCGCCTTTCATTGTTGCTTGCTACGCGGCGGGCTGTGCGCTCCCCATTTCGGTGCGGAGCCTTTTACCCGCTTCCCGCACTGCCGCTGCCACGCCGGGATCAAAGGTCCAATGCCCGGCCGCATCGACGATCAGAAGGTTCGCGCGCGGCCACGCGTCGGCCAGCGCTTTCGCCTGATCGACGGGGCACACCATGTCGAAGCGGCCATGCACGATCTGACACGGCAGGTGCGCAAAACGCGGCACGGCGGGTAGCAATGCAGGCGGTGGCAATTCGTCGGCCATATAGTGGCGCTCGAGCAGCGCCATCGCGATCGCCGCGCGCGAGGATTCCTCCTCCGTGCGTGCGTCGCTCTCTTCTGCCTGAGTGTCGTGATTCACGCGCGACAACGTCGACTCATAGTCACGCCACGCGCGCGCAAGCGCGGTACTGGCCGCGTCGAAACGCGAAAGCGGAACGCCGCTGAATTCGAGCACCTCGCGTGCGCAGGCAGGTCTTCGGCCGGCTGCCTGTTCGATCGCATCGAGAAAGCTCGCATGCACATCGGGATACACGCGACGGACGTCCCACAGAAACCAGTCGGTATCCTCGCCGCGCGCGAGATAGATGCCGCGCAGCAGAAACCCAAGACAACGCGATGGATGCGCCGCCGCGTACGCCAGCGCAAGCGTCGTGCCCCACGATCCGCCGAATACAGCCCATTGCCCGATGCCCAGGTGTTCGCGCAACGCTTCGATATCACCGACGAGATCCGCAAGACCATTGTTGCGCAGCTCGCCAAACGGGGTCGACTTGCCACACCCGCGCTGGTCGAAAAGGACGATGCGCCACTGCTGCGCATCGAGCAGACCGGCCCATTGCGGATTCATCGCGCCACCGGGGCCGCCGTGCAGGATCACGATGGCAGGTGCCTGCGCGTTACCCTGGCTTCGCCAGTAGATCGTGTGTCCATCGCCTACGTCGAGCATGCCGTCTTCAAAGCGTTCTTCCATTTCCATTTTTGACGCGGTTCCCGTGTTGAATGGCGTTTAACGGTTGCAGATTAGTTCATTTCACAGGCAAGCGCTTCGCGGTCGACCCGGACGGCTATCGCGTCGAAGTGGTGTGCTATACATAAGGATCGACGGGCGAACGGTCTGACCGGGTTCAGACGGATATGGCGCGGCCGCTTCGCCACAAGACAAACAGGAATTTCTGGTTCTGGAGCATTCATGACTGGTGCGGGTCTCTTTCTTACTGCCGCGGGCGTCGGACTCGCGGTCGCAGCGCCCGTCGGTCCGATGGGCATGTTGTGCATCCGTCGCACGCTGACCGAAGGGCCGCGCGCCGGACTGGCAATCGGTTTCGGCATCGCCAGCGGCGACGCGCTCTATGGTCTCGTCGCCGCACTGGGCATGGTCAGCATCTCGCAGTTCATGCTCGCATATGACCGGCCGCTGCATCTGATCGCGGGGCTCTTCCTGCTCTACATCGGCGTACGCACGTTCATGCAGAAACCGGTTGCCGAAACGGCACGTCCCGGCGCGGCGCCCTCCGACGGTGCCGCGCGCGCCTGTGCCAGCTCGCTGCTCCTCACCTTGACGAACCCGCAGACAATCATCATGTTCGCCGCCCTCTTCGCAACGCTTGCGCCGCGCGGACCGTTTTCGATGAGCGTCGCGCTGACGACCGTTTCCGGCGTATTCTGCGGATCGGTTGCGTGGTGGTGCTTTCTGGTCGCGGCGGTTTCGGGCGCGCGCCACGCGCTCGGTACGCGGATGCGCCATCTGATCGACCGCATGGCAGGACTCGCGCTTGCCGCGTTCGGCGTGGCCGAAATCCGGCGCGCGGTGTGAGCGGCGCCTCTCTCAGGGCAGCGCCGGCGTGAACGGATACTGCTCGATGTTCGGGCCTTTCGTGATGATGGCCACGCTCTCGGGGATTTCTTCCCAGGCACCCGGCAGATCGACAAGCGGTTCCGACAGTACGAGATACGCGTCGTCGCCGGCCGCCTTGATACGGGCGTCGTCAGGATACAACTCCCGTAGATGGCGAAACGACGTACTGTGAAAAAGCGAGCGCGATTCACGCTCGCTCGAATAGCGGACGGCCACGATCTGCTCGCCATCGGTCGCACAGACCGTCATGTTCAGCGGATGCTCGACGCCATGCCGGCGCCCTGCTTCCTCGACGACCGCCGCCATCCGTTCCAGCGCCGGAATGGGCGCCAGTTCCAGTCCGAACGTGAGCGCCAGAAAGAACATCACTTCCGAATCGGTCGACCCTTCCACTGAAGCAAACAGATCCGGATCGATCGCCATCATCAGATCTCGCCTGACACTGGGGTAATTGCGGATCAGGCCGTTGTGCATGAAGAGCCAGCGTCCATAGCGAAACGGATGGCAATTGGTTTCCTGCGCGGGTGTATCGGTGGCCGCGCGAATGTGCGCCATGAAGAGCGGCGCCTTTACCGCCCGCGCCGCCTCGCGAAGATTGCGGTCGCTCCATGCGGGCTGCACGCATCGATAGCGAAACGGAATGTCGGTGGGATGTCCGTACCAGCCGATGCCAAAGCCGTCGCCATTCGTGGTCGTGTGTCCCATGCGCGAATGCAGGCTCTGGTCGATCAGCGAATGCTCGGCGCGAAACAGCACTGTCTCGAGCTGGATGGGGTTACCTGTATAAGCGAGCCAGCGGCACATAATCGATCTCCTGTCCCATGCAAATTGCTTGCTGTAAAACTGTGCACTGACATCGGCACGCTTATGGAATCCTTAACGCCTACGGCGTCACGCGCAGCTGGGCAATAGGCGTCAGAAATTCACCGAAGCCCGTCAACATGATCTGCACGCCGATGCACAGCAGCAGAAAGGAAGAAACACGCATCGCGACCTTGGTTCCATCGTTGCCCAGGTAGCGGGCAAACAACGTGGCGCGGCTATACGTCAGGTAGATCGCAATGCCGATCAATGCCGTGATCGCAAGCGACGCAATCGCCGACAGAACAAAATCAGTGAGCTTGTGGCTGCGATTCGCAGTCAGCGCGATTGCCGTGGCAAGCGAACCCGGTCCGGTGGTTAGCGGCATCGTCAGCGGAAAGAACGCCTTGGACATTGCATTGTCGCCGTCCACATTGCGCACCGCCGAAGCACCGGGACGCACGTCCGGCGCATTAAGCATCTGCCAGCCGCTCACGGCTACCGCCAGCCCGCCGCCAATGCGCAAGGCCTGTATCGAGATGCCGAAGAAATGAAGCACGGGCGTGCCCAGAAAAAACGCGACGAGGAGCACGATGCTGGCGTTGATGGCCACTTTCCTCGCCAGCGTCGCACGCTCTTCGTTGCTGAGCGATTCCGTGCGATCCAGAAACACAAACGCGACGCCGATCGGATTAATGATGCTGATTAATCCGGTAAAGCCAAACAGAATGTCCGAGATCAGGCTCTCTACCATGGGTGCGCTTCGCATCGAACGGCTAACCCAACGTCCGCATCGGCATCGCTGGGTAGCGTGTTGTTATATGACCGGCCGCGACCGGGATCACGCCATATCCGTGTGCCGGGCTGGCGGTGTCATGGCGCCTCTGCAACCGATGATACTGGAGCGCAAGCCGGAATGGACGGCTTGCTCGATGCAAGATACTCCGCTTCGTTCTATTATTACAATTACCATTCAGTTTTTTTGAAGGTCTTTACGGCGAGGATAGACCAGGCATAAAGTCCATGCGACAACACGCCTGAAAACAGAATCCACCGGACGTATCCACCGCGTTGAGGAGCTGTCTTATGCTGTTTCGCCTGCTGGCCGCCTTGCCGTTCATCGGCATCCTGCTTGGAATTCCCTTCGTCAACCGCGTCGAACCGCTCGTGCTGGGCATGCCATTCGTGCTTGCCTGGATCGTGTTCTGGGTCGTGGCGGGCGCCGTGATCATGGGGATCATCTATCGTTTCGATCCAGTCAACCGCCAGGTCGCCGACGATACCGCGGAGGTGCAGTCATGAACAGCGCACTGATCCTGATTGCCGCCGTCACGCTTTTCGCGCTGTATCTGGGCGTGCGCGCGCGACACGGGCACGACATGAATCTCGAACAGTGGACCGTAGGCGGCCGCAGCTTCGGCACCGGGTTCGTGTTCCTGCTGATGGCTGGCGAAATCTACACGACGTTCACGTTTCTTGGCGGCAGCGGTTTCGCTTACGGTAAGGGCGCGCCGGTCTATTACATCCTCGCGTACGGCACGCTCGCGTACATCCTGTCGTACTGGCTCCTGCCGCCCATCTGGCGCTACGCCAAGGCGCAACGCCTCGTTTCGCAATCGCACTTCTTTGCCCGCAAATACGACAGCCCGGCGCTTGGTGTGCTGGTGGCGCTAGTGGGCGTCGCCGCGCTGATTCCGTATCTGGTGCTCCAGCTGAAGGGACTGGGCATCATCGTTGCGACCGCATCGTATGGCGCGATTTCGTCGACTGCGGCGATCTGGATCGGCGCCGTGGTCGTGACGGCTTACGTGATGGTGTCGGGTGTTCGCGGCTCGGCATGGAACTCGGTCGTGAAGGATGTGCTGATTCTCGCGATCGTGCTGTTCCTCGGTATCTATCTGCCGATCCACCATTACGGCGGACTGAGCGAAATGTTCCGCGACATCGATGCCGCGCGCCCAGGCTTCCTGACGCTCCCGGCAAAGGGCTCCAGCGTGACGTGGTTCCAGTCCACGGTTCTGTTGACGGCGCTCGGCTTCTTCATGTGGCCGCACACGTTCGGCTCGATCTATACCGCACGCGATGAACGGATTTTCCGGCGCAATGCAATGGTTCTGCCACTCTATCAGCTGATCCTGCTGTTCGTGTTCTTCGTCGGTTTTGCTGCGGTGCTGAAGGTGCCGGGCCTTAAGGGCGGCGATATCGACCTGTCGCTGTTCCGCCTGTCGATCCAGACGTTCGACCCGTGGTTTGTCGGCGTGATCGGCGCAGCGGGTGTCCTGACGGCGCTCGTGCCGGGTTCGATGATACTCACAAGTGCATCGACGCTGCTCGCGAACGACGTCTATCGCGGTGGACTGCAACGTAACGCGTCCGATGCGGCCGTCGGCAAGCTGGCGCGCCTGCTCGTGCCGGTGGTCGCGCTCGTCGCGGTCGGCTTTACGCTGCACGGCGGAGACACGATTGTCGCGCTGCTCCTGATGGGTTACAACTTCGTCACACAGCTGTTCCCGGCGCTGGTGTGCAGTCTTGCCAGACGTAATCGCGCGACGAAACAGGGTGCGTTTTGCGGGATTCTCGCGGGCGTCCTCGTGGTTGCACTCACAACGACCCTGCACACGAGCGTTGCGCAGTTGTTCCCATTCCTGCCCGACAGTCTGAAAGACGTGAATATCGGCTTTCTGGCGCTTGCCGTGAACGTGATCGTGCTGGCGATCGTGAGCGCGGTGACGCACCCGCGTGCGTCAGTTGAGCCGTCGCACGTGCGGCAGCATTAAGGCATTAAGGCTTCTGAACGGCTGACCGCGGCTTCCTGTTTCGACAGGGAAGCCGCGGTCGGGCCACTCCAGCGTGCTTAAACGACTGGCCGCCGCGCTTTGGCGTAAAGCGACGAATCGCTGAACGCCACCGCATCGAGCACGCGCCCGACAAGAATCAGCGCGGTCCGCTCGATCTGCGTACCCTGCACTTTCCCGCAAATATCGCCGAGCGTTCCGACAACGCGTTCCTCATCGGGCCAGCTCGCCCGATAAACGACCGCGACCGGACAATCCGCGCCATAGTGCGGCACCAGTTCGTCGACGATGGCTGCGAGATGCCGCACGCCAAGATGAATCGCCATTGTCGCGCGATGGCGTGCGAGATCGCCGAGTGCCTCGCCTTCAGGCATGCTGGTCTTGCGTGCGTAGCGCGTCAGGATCAAGGTCTGCGATACGTCGGGCAACGTGAGTTCGACGCCAAGCGTCGCCGCGCACGCGGCGGTGGCCGTCACACCGGGCACGATTTCACAGGGAATGTTCAACGCGCGCAACCGGCGGATCTGCTCGCCGATTGCGCCAAAGAGCGAAGGATCGCCCGAGTGCACGCGGGCAACATCCTGCCCCTTTGCGTGCGCGTCCGCGAGCAACGCGACGATTTCGTCAAGGTTCAGATCCGCCGTATTCACGACGCGTTCAGCCACGTTGCCCGCAAGCATCGCCTCCGGAACCAGCGAACCCGCGTAAAGAATCACCGGGCAGCGATGCACGAGCTTTAGCCCTTTCACGGTGATCAGTTCCGGATCGCCCGGCCCTGCGCCAATAAAAAATACGGTCATCCACGACTCCATCATTCCATTTGCACGAAAGACGTCGATACGTCTTTCGCTAAAGCATTTCTTTTAGCGCAGCAAGCAGTTGCGCGGGCGAATCGAATTCGCGATCGGCACGGCCAGGCGCCGGGCGGCGCACCATCACGACCGGCAAGCCAAGCTCGCGCGCCACGTCGAGTTTCGCCTCTGTCGCCTTGCCGCCGCTGTTCTTGCTGACCACGACATCGATCCGGTGCTCGCCAAACAGTGCGCGCTCGCCCTCTACGCTAAACGGCCCCCGCGCGTCCATCACACGCGAACGTTCGGTACCGGGTTGCGCGTCGAGGCACCGCACGATCCAGAACTGATGCGCCGGAATCTCATGCAGATGCGCAAGCGGTTCGCGTCCAAGCGTAAACAGTGGCTGCGAAAACGGCGCTAACGCCAGGACGATGCCCGCCCAGTCGTCGACCATGCGCCAGTCGTCGCCGGCCTGCGGCTGCCACGGCGCGCGGCGCACGGCCCAGCACGGCACGCCTTGCACACGGGTCGCCGCTGCTGCGTTCGCACTGATCCGCGCTGCGTAAGGGTGCGTTGCATCGACAAGCAGTCCGATTTCCTCGTCACGCAGATAGCGCGCGAGCCCCTCAGCACCGCCAAAGCCGCCGACGCGCACCCTGCAGGCAAGGTCCGCCGGCACCTTGCCAAGTCCGGCAAGACTATAGACGTCATGCGGGCCCAGTTGCCGCGCGACCTGCATCGCGTCGCCGGTGCCGCCCAGCAGCAGGACGCGCGTCATTGCGCGACGCCCACGATATTTCCCTGCCGGTCGATTGCGAACATCTCGATTTTCACTTTTGCTGGCACGATATCGCGCGCGATGCTCAAGGCATGAGCACAGACGATATCGCCAAGCGGTACACCATGATCGCGTGCAATCGCCAGTGCCTGCTGGCTGGTATTCGACGCGCGAACCGCCTGAACCAGACCGGCATCGGCGCCCCGCTCCGCGGCCCAGCCCGCGAGCCGGTCGAGGTCGATACTCGAATGGCTGCTGTGCAGATCGAGGTGGCCCGACGCGAGTTTGCTCAGTTTGCCGAATCCGCCGCACACACTTAAGCGTTCGACTGGCGCACGACGCAAATGCTTGAACACGGCGCCCACGAAATCGCCCATTTCGATCAGTGCGATATCCGGCAATGCGTAATGCGCGCGCATCGCGTCTTCACTCGCATTACCGGTGCATGCGGCGATATGTTGATAGCCGTTGGCGCGGGCAACGTCGATGCCCTGATGAATCGACGCGATATACGCGGAACACGAAAACGGCCGGACGATACCCGTCGTCCCGAGGATCGACAACCCACCGAGAATGCCAAGCCGCGGGTTCATCGTCTTTAGCGCCAGTGCCTCGCCGCCTTCGACGCCGATCGTGACGTCGAAGCCACCCGCATAGCCGTGTTCCGCGGCGAGATCGGTGAGATGCCGGGTCATCATCTGGCGCGGCACGGGATTGATCGCCGGCTCGCCAACCGCCAGCGTCAGTCCCGCGCGCGTGACCGTACCGACGCCCGGGCCCGCGAAGAAACGCACACCTGGTTGCGCACGCAACATGACGCGTGCGAACACGACTGCGCCATGCGTCACATCGGGATCGTCGCCTGCGTCCTTGATCGTGCCGGCTTCCGCGCCGCCGTCGTCCGTCAGGCGGCAAAACACGAGCGGCATCGGTACATGCTGCCCCTTCGGCAATACGATTTCCGCAACGTCGCCCGCCACACCCGCGAGCAGCAGACGCGCCGCGGCAAGCGAAGTCGCCGTGGCGCAGCTGCCGGTCGTGTAGCCGCTGCGCAGCGGCGCGGGCTGTTCGGGGGTTTCGTCGCGCATTTACGGTTTGCGGCTTTCAAGTAGCGTGATGGGCAGCGCCTGGCGCCAGGTGTCGAAGCCGCCCAGCGGCTGTGCCTGCGCGACGCTGATGCGCGTCAGCGTACCGCCATGCTGTTCGCGCCACGCGACAAGCGTCGCTTCGCTTTGCACGGTGACGGCGTTCGCCACGAGCCTGCCGCCGCTGCGCAGGCGCGTCCAGCAGGTGTCGAGGACGCCCGGCGCCGTGACGCCGCCGCCGATGAAAATGGCATCGGGCACGGCGAGTCCTTCAAGCGCGTCCGGCGCCCTGCCCGCCACGATCTGCAGACCCGGCACGCCGAGCGCATCGCGGTTGTGCTCGACGAAACGTTGTCGTTCACGATGTGCCTCGATGGCGATCGCGCGGCACGATGGATGCGCACGCATCCATTCGATGCCGATCGATCCGCAGCCGGCGCCCACGTCCCAGAGCAATTCGCCAGGCTCAGGCGCGAGACGCGCTAGCGTGACGGCGCGCACGTCACGCTTCGTCAACTGGCCGTCGTGCTGCCAGACTTCGTCGGGCAAACCTGGCGTAAGCGGCAGCGCACACACGGCTTCCCCCGCCCGACATTCGATTGCGACCAGGTTGAGCGCGGCGACTTCGTTCTGGTTCCACGCGTCGGCGCGCGCATCGATCCGGCGTTCCGACGCACCGCCAAGATGTTCAAGCACGATCATCCGGCTCGGACCGAAGCCGCGTGCGTTTAGCAGCGCGGCAACCGTGCCGGGCGTGCGGCCATCGCCGCACAGTACAAAGAGTCGCGTATCGCGATGCAGATACGCGTTGAGCGCGGCAAGCGGCCTTCCGACCAGCGAGACCATCATGACATCCTGCAGGGGCCAGCCGAGTCGCGCCGCGGCGAGCGAAAGCGATGAAGGCGCGGGCAGCACGCGCATTTCGTCGGTGGATAGCTGACGGGCGAGCGTTGCGCCGACGCCGAACAGCATCGGGTCGCCACTCGCGAGCACACAGACCGGTGCATCATCGTCGCGATGCGCGAGCACCTGCGTCACATCGAACGGACGCGGCCACGGTTCGCGACGCGCGCGCAGACGCGGCGGCAGCATCGCGAGATGACGCTCGCCGCCAAAGACCACCGATGCGTCCAGCAGCGCGCGCCGCGCCGGCCTTCCCAGACCGGCAAAACCGTCGTCGCCCATTCCCACCACGGTCAGCCATGCTGGCATGCACCCATCCCCATTCCTGTGTTCTGTCGACCAGAGTTGGCGCTTTAGCGCCTTACTCTGGTCCCATGCAACTTGTTGCGGTCGACCAGAGTTGGTGCTTTAGCGCCTTACTCTGGTCCCATGCAACTTGTTGCGGTCGACCAGAGTTGGCGCTTTAGTGCCTTACTCTGGTCCCATGCAA
>NZ_CAJQZB010000027.1:0-88554 GCF_907164545.1 Paraburkholderia gardini
GCCCAGGTGGCGGAATTGGTAGACGCACATGGTTCAGGTCCATGCGCCGCAAGGTGTGGAGGTTCGAGTCCTCTCCTGGGCACCACGAAGATAGATCCAGATCAGTTGCTGGACTGAAGTTCACGAAAATGCCCGCTTTTGCGGGCTTTTTTGTTTCTGGAATGCCTCGCGGAGGCTCGCGTCCAACGATAAACCAACGTCGACCATCCACGATCGCTGCTAACGCCCGTTGCAAGGGCGCCCCAAAAATCCGCCCTTTTCGCAACTCGACCTCGTCGCATGTTGCAACCTGTTGATCTATCTTGACCGCGATGTTCAGCGGCAGGATGTGTGCAGGTTGAAGATACAGGACAAGGAATCGCACCTGATTTTCTCTCCCGCGTCTTCGACATGTTTAGCCGGGGCGCGCGGGTACCTGGTGATCAGCCCGGTTATTTGCGCTCTTGCAAAAAGCATCACTGAAAAAGACCCACCGGTGCACCCGCGCTATTTATGAATGGCGCTACGCACGCTCGTCACATCGCGCGTCGTGACAGGCAGCGCCGAGTTGCCCCACGTATTGCGGATGAACGTCAACACCTGAGCCATTTCCTCGCTGCTCAGCCTGTCCGCGAAGGACGGCATCTTGCGCGAGGGCGGCCCGTTCTCCGTGTGCGGACTCGCGCCGCCCTCGACCAGCAGACGCACGAGCGACGTGGTCTGCGGCGCGAGTACCGCGGGATTGCCCGCGAGGCGCGGATACTTCTGCGCGACACCGAGCCCGTTTGACTGGTGACAACGTGCGCAATAGCTCTGGAAGATGCCGGCGCCCGGCCGTTCGACGTCGCCGGTGTGCAGCGCCTGCACGGTTTGCCGCGCCGCGCGCGAATGACTGTCGTAGAGTCCAGCCGGCTCGCGCGGTGGCAAGCTCTTCAGGTACGCGGCGATGGCGTCCAGGTCGTTGTCGTTGAGATACTGCGTGCTGTCCTCGACGACCTGAACCATGCTGCCGAACGTGATGAGCCCCCCGCCGTGCCCGCTTCGCAGAAACGCTGCGAGGTCCTGCGACGGCACCCGTCCGAGGCCCGAACCCGGGTCGCCCGTGAGGTTCGGCGCGAACCAGTGATCGTTGGTGCCGCCCGTCAGATAAAGATGCGCATCACCGTCGTAGCCGCGTTCCTCATAGGCCGGACCGCGCGGCGTATGGCACGCGCCGCAATGGCCGAGCGATTGCACGAGGTAGGCGCCACGATTCCACTGCGCGTCGCGACCGGGTTGCGACACGTATTGTCCATTCGGCACGAACGCCCAGTCCCATAACATCAGCGCCCAGCGCTGGCTGAACGGAAAAGGCAGACGCGTCGGCGGTGTCGGCTGTGCGACCGGTTTGACGCCGTGCATGAAGTACGCGTACAGCGCGCGCATGTCATCGTCGTCGATCTTCGCGAAAGACGGGAACGGCATCGCCGGATAGAGTCGCTTGCCGCCGGGCGCGATCCCTTTGCGCAGCGCCCGGGCAAAGTCGTCGTAGGTATAGCGCCCAATGCCATTGACCGGATCCGGCGTGATGTTGGACGTGTAGATCGTGCCGAATGGCGAGGCCATGCCCAGGCCGCCGGCGAATGGCGCAGGTGGCGCCCCGCCGCCCGGTCGGCCACCAGTGGGCGCTGCGGTATGGCAGCCCGCGCAATCGGCGGCTTTGGCCAGATACGCGCCACGTGCGATCAGTGCCTGATCCGGAACGGCCTGCCCGGCACCGGCCAGCGGCACGGCTGGTTGGGCCGCGCGAAGCGCCGTCGACGCGCCCAGCATGCACGCGAAAACCGCGGCGCAACCCACGGCCACCACCACCACGACACGCAGGCGCTGGCTGCCGGGCCGGCCGTTGAAACGGCCTCGCGTGGCTCGGCGTGCGGATTGGCGCGCGTTCATTTTCACCACCGGCAAGGTGAGACGATCAGCACCGCGATATCGGTGGCGATCAGCGCGAACAGGAACAGGGTGCTGCACATCACCCCTACCCTTGCGAGGAAACCGTCCAGCAGATCTTTTTCATCGCTCTCATGATCTGGCATTCCAGAACGAATCCGTTTGACGAACCGGACGTTGCGCCATGCGACGAAGGCACCCAGACAGCCCAGCATCAGACAGACAAAATTGACCGCGAGAATCGCGGCATCCAGCCACGGCAATATCGGGGCCGTCAGCGGATGATTGCGGGGAAAGCAGCTGTGCGCGGCCAATGCCTCGGTGATGCCCATCTGCATCACCCACGCGAACGGCGCGGCGAGCATGCCGATCAGCGCGTGCGAACCGCGCAGGCGCGGGGTAACGGCCGATGTGGACGACTGCGCTGCTGACGACGCGTGGGTTCTGGCCGGGCTCATGACGCTTGCCTGAATAGATACGGCGTCAGATACAGCGTGGTGAAGATAAACAGCCACACCACATCGACGAAGTGCCAGTACAGTCCGCCGATCGTCAACGCGACGCAACGCCGCTCGTCGAAGTAGCCAAACGCCGTCCACAACAACAGCAGGAACAGCACGACGATACCCACGGCGACGTGCACCATATGAAAACCGGTGATCGTAAAGTAAAGCGAGCTATACAGTTGCGCAGTCAGCCCGTACGGATGGTTATGCCACTCGCGAAACTGGATGCCGATGAACGTGATGCCCAGCACCACCGCCACGCCCATCGAAGCGACACCCCAGCGAAGCCGTCTGCGCCGCACGCAGCGCTCGCAGAACCAGACGAAGCCGCTGCTCGACAACAGGATGCCGGTGTTCAGAATGCCGGGGCCGAGCCTGGGCAGCCCCTCGGGCGGCCATTGCTGACCGGTTTCCGACGCAAGGTACAGATACGAAAAGATCAGATAGCCGAACAGCGATCCCTCGGTGACGATCAGCGCGAGGCAGCCCCACCATCCGCCGGAGCGCTCGCCGGCACTGCCGACCGGGAGTGTGTATTCGCTGTGCGCCGTGACTTCGCCCATGTCAGTCTCCCGCATCGGTCACGGTCTGCGGCTCGCGCTGGATCAGCGCGCGTTCGGGCCACAACCACACCACGATGGTGATTGCGCAGGCGAGCAGCGCCGCCGCCGTAAAGAACCTGGCATGCAACGCAAGTCCGGCGAATACGAGCGTCGCGAACAGGCCGAGCCAGAACGGCGCGTACGAATCGTCGGGCATCTTCAGGATCACGTCCGGCTTGCCTTCAAGCGCCGTGGTGCCGAGCGCCTCGCGGCCTTCGCCCAGCAGGAAGCCCTCGTCGAGCTTCGAGCGGCGGCGCGGCGCTTCACCGGCTGCGCCCTCTTCCATCCGCCCTTCCCACAGCGGATGACGGCTCACGACGAACGGCACCACCGCGAAGTTATACGGCGGCGGCGGCGACGAAACAGACCATTCGAGCGTCGGCGCATCCCACGGGTTGTTGCCCGCGATAGCGCCACGTTTGACGCTATACAGCAGATCGACGAGGAAAATCAGCACGCCGAACGCGAACACGAACGAACCGAGCGAGGTCACCAGATTCACGGTGTTCCAGCCCATATCGGCCGGATACGTGTAGATGCGTCTCGGCATGCCGAGCAGTCCGGCGATATGCATCGGAAAGAACGCGGTGTTAAAACCGACGAACATCACCCAGAAACCGGTCTTGCCAAGCCGCTCGCTCATCATCCGGCCGGTGAACTTCGGAAACCAGAAGTAGATGCCGCCAATCACCGGAAACACGTTGATGCCAAGCAGCACGTAGTGCAGATGCGCGACGACGAAATACGTATCGGTCAGTTGCCAGTCGAACGGTACGGCGGCCGTCATCACCCCCGACACGCCGCCCACCACGAACAGGAACACAAAGCCGGCAAAGAACAGGAACGGCGCGCGCATGACCGGCCTGCCCGTCCAGATCGTCGCGATCCACGCGAACGTCGCCACCGCGCTGGGCACCGCGATCACCATGCTGGCCGCGCCGAAAAACGACAGCGCGAGCGCCGGAATGCCGGTCGCGAACATATGATGGATCCACACGACGAAACCCACCAGCATCGTCGCCACGGTCGAGAGCGCCACCGGCCCATAGCCGACCAGCGGTCTGCGGCAAAACACCGGCAACGCATCCGAGACGATGCCCATCGCCGGCAGCACGACCGCGTATACCCAGGGGTGCGCGAAAATCCAGAACAGGTGCTGCCAGAGCAACGGCCGGCCGCCGTTCAGGACGTCGAAGAAATGGGTGCCCACGCGCCGGTCCATCCACAGCAGAAAAAACGCCAGGCTCACCGACGGCACCGCCAGCAGATTGGCACCCGATGCGGTCAGCGTGCCCCACACCAGCACCGGGATCCGGTCGAGCGACATGCCCGGCGCGCGCATCCGCAGCAGCGTGACCACGAAGTTGATCGAGCCGACGGTGGTCGAAATGCCGAGCAACACCATGCCGAGCGCGTACACGTCGATGTTGGGTCCGGTGTTGTACTCCAACCCGGACAGCGGCACATAGTTGAACCAGCCTGCATTCGGTGCCTCGCCAAGCGGAAAGCTCGCATACAGAAACAGCCCCGCGAACACGAACACCCAGTAGGAGAACGCATTAAGGCGCGGAAACGCCATATCGCGCGCGCCGAGAATCAGCGGCCACAGATAATTCGAGAAACCGGATAACACAGGCAGCGCGTACAGAAAAATCATCGTCACGCCGTGCATCGTGAAGAGCTGGTTGTACTGTTCGGGTGTCAGCACCGTCGCGTTGGGGCGCGCCAGTTGCACGCGCATCAGCAGCGCCTCAATGCCGCCCGCCAGCAGAAACAGAAAGGCCGTCACCAGATAGCGCAGGCCGATGGTCTTGTGATCGACCGTCGAGAACCAGCCGCGCCAGCCGGGGCGTGCCTCCCACAGTTCCCGCAAGCGCGCTTCCTCAGTGCTGCCCGGTTCGATGCGGCCGATGCGCAGCGTACGCGACAGACGTAACGCCTCGGGTCGCGCTGGAGACACGGTGGAATCGGCCATCAGCTGGGCTCCCTGGTCAGTGCAGCGTGGACAGATACGCGGATAGCGCAGCGGCATCGGCCGCGCTCAGCGTAATGGACGGCATCAGCGAGTCAGGCTTGATCCGTTGCGCATGCTGGATCCAGTCGAGCTGATTCGCAGACGTGTTGGCGAGCGCCCCGGCGGCCAGCAGGCGGCGCGAGCCCAGATGCGTCAGATCGGGCGCCTGTACGCCCAGCGCATCGGTGCCGCGCACCGTATGACATCCCGCGCAACGCTCGCCGAACAGCTTCTGCCCCGCCGCCGCGGTAGCGCCGCTCACCGGTTGCGCAGCCTGCCCCTGAGCGAGACGCCACGCGTCGAAATCCTGGGCGTTTTGCGCAACCACTTCGAACGCCATGTGCGCATGCTGCGCACCGCAGAACTGCGAACACTGGCCGCGATAGGTGCCCGGCCGGTCGGCCTCGATCCATTGTTCGTTGATCTGGCCGGGAATCGTCTGTGTCTTGCCGGCGAGTTGCGGCACCCAGAACGCGTGGATCACATCGGCGCTCTGCAATTCGATCTTCACCGGCTCACCGACCGGAATATGAATTTCATTCGCGGTCGCGAAGTTGCGCGCCGGGTCGGGCGAGTCGCTGTAGGTCACCTTCCACCACCAGTCGTACGCGGTGACGGTGATCGTCAGGTTCGGCTGCCGGGCGGGCGCGGCGACGGTTTCGAGGGTCATCAGCACATAGACAAGTGTCGCGAGCAGCACGATCGACGAGACCCCCGTGCCGATATAGATCCACGCCACGCCGCCACTGTCGGGATGCACCGCGGCCGGGTCGGCACGCGGCCGGCGGCGTGCGATGGCGACCAGCAACAGCGTCGCCACCAGTAACGACACCGCTACCGCCAGCGCCGTGAGCATCCAGCCCAGGTGCATGGTGGGCGCCGCAGCGGGGCCAGCCGCGTGCAGGAAGTAATTGAGCGGTGCGATGCCCGGCGCCGGTTGCGCGGCGGCGGGCATAGCGGCAAGCCAGGCTGATGCGGCACACGTGCGCATTGCAGCGCAGCCGCGCAATGCCGCCGTGAACTGTTGCCGTGTCCGCATCCGTCCCGTCTCCATGAGTCCTGGTTTCGCGGCAGGCTGTCCGGAAGGGAAACGTCCTGCGTGTGGGCGAGCAGCAAAAAACGGGCCGTACCCAGCGAGCGGACAAACTCGACGCCGTCCCCGATGGCGGTGACAAACACCTCAGCGCCCTTTTCTTTCACGAATTGCACGGCAAAATGGCCGGCGCCACCGGCGCCCGCATGAATCAGCACTCGCTCGCCGCGCTCAAGGCAGCCATGATCAAAGAGTCCTTGCCAGGCGGTCAGCACCGCGAGTGGCACCGCGCCGGCGACCGTTGCGTCGATTGAAGCGGGACGCCGCGCGAGCGCGGTCGCATCCAGTTTCACGTATTCGGCGTACGCGCCCGGTCCCTGCCCAACAAAGGCGAATACCTCGTCGCCTGGGGCCCACTTCACGCTTTCGCCGGCCTGCTCCACTACCCCGCAACAGTCGCGGCCCAGCGTGTAAGGCAAGTCGTTCTCACGGATCAGCGGATAGTGGCCCGCGCGCGTTTTCAGATCGACTGGATTGACGCCCGCTGCGCGCAGCATGAATGCAGCATCCGTTGCCGCAAAGGCTGATTTCCCGATCCGCTTGTTGACTACCGTCGCCGTCGCTGGCGGGTGCGCCAGCGCGCGATGCGAGCCAGTGTGGTGAGCAAAGTCTGCATTGCACCGCGCATTTTTTTCAAAGCAGCGTTGACTCAGCCGACGATGTGACGGACCGGCCTGGCACACGCATTGCGACGCCTTCCGTATGACGTATCAAGCCGGCGCCAGCTGACCGGCAGGCGCCCGCTATCCAGCGTGCGGGCCGTCAGTCGAGCGCCCCTAGCCAACGATCCAGTAGAGAGCACCACGGCCATGCAATCGATGCCGCTCGTCCCGGACTGGCAAGACTTCGTGATCCGGCTCGCGATAGCGCTCGTCACCGGCACCGCGATCGGTCTGAATCGCGGTGAATCGGGCAAGGCCGCGGGGTTGCGCACGACACTGCTGGTTTGCCTCGCCGCGTGCATCGCCATGCTTCAGGTGAACGTCTTGCTGCCGCAAGCCGGCAAACCGGAGAATTCATTCGTCGTGCTCGATTTGATGCGCTTGCCGCTTGGCATCCTGTCCGGCGTCGGCTTCATCGGTGCGGGCGCGATTCTGCGCAAGGACGGCCTCATCGTGGGGGTGACGACCGCCGCGACGCTGTGGTTCGTCACCGTGATCGGACTGTGCGCTGGCGGCGGTCAGATCGCGCTGGCGGTGGCCGGCACCGCGCTCGGCCTGATCGTGCTGGAAGTGCTCGCCGTGCTCGAACGCCGCCTGCCGCGCGCTCATCGCGCGTGGCTGACCGTCGAATACGCCGCGGCGTCGCGCGAGCGCGGCGTCGTAATCGAGCGTCTCGAACAGCAGCGCTGCGACGTGAATTCGAAGGGCGTGCGCATGAACGCGAGCAGCGGGCTCCTTGAAGAGCGCTTCGAGATCCGCTGGCGCGCGCCGCTGAAGAATGATGCAGTCGAACGTGCCTTGAGCGCGCTCGTCAGCGCCAGCAGCCATGCGGCATCATGGTCCGTCGAGGTGTGAGCGCGCGCATGAACTGCGCCGCGCCGCGAGCCGTGTATGACGCGCTGGCGTCCAACGTCGCCGTGGCGCTCTGCAAATACGCACCGGCGGCCTATACCCATTCCGGTTCGGCATTGGCCGAAGCGATCCACTCCAGCGCCGACTGCATGAACCAGTTTCTGCTGTTGATCGGCAACCGGGCGGCCCGCAATCGTGCGGATGAGCAACACCCGCCCGGTTTCGGCCGTGAAACGCATTTCCATGCACTGATGGTGGCGTTGCAGATCTTTCTGGTGGGCGGCGTCGCGTCGGTCACGGCGGGCGTGGTACGGCTGCTGCATCGTTCGCCGGTCGAGCATCCGTACGGGGTGATTGTCGTGCTGTGCGTGTCGGGCGTGATCGAAGGCGAGGTGGCTCACCGTCACGTGAGGCAAGCCATGCAGGCGTGGCTTGCGCAAGGCCCGAGGTTGGGCGGGTGGTGAGTCTGGTCGTGCTGAAATGGGCCGACGATCTGGTGGTGGCGATCCAGGCTGAATTACGGTCACACGCGAGCACCGACGATCTCGTGCGCACCATCAACCAGATCGAAACCGATCTGAAGAGCGCGTTTCCGTCGGTAAAATGGATATTCCTCGAGCCCGAGTTGCGCGAACACGGTAGTCATCCGCTATAGATATTCTGGCACCGGCTCGTCCGCCATCCTGCGCGAGGGTCGCGACGCGTCCTGCACCCGCTTTCGGGTCCGTTTATTGCGGCGCCATTCGTGAAACCGGCGTGCGCCTGCCGGCCAGCTCGCGAAGGAGTCGCCATGAGTTCAGACACACCCGTCAAGGAATATCGCCATCCAGCCGGCGGCTGGGGTTCGGCCAAAGCGGTCGCCTCGATTCTCGTGCAGGAGCATGTTGCGCTGCATGGCAGCCGCATCCTGATGCATCAGAACAAACCGGATGGCTTTGCCTGTGTCAGCTGCTCGTGGGCGAAGCCTGCCGATCCACATCTGTTCGAGTTCTGCGAAAACGGCGCGAAGGCGACCGCATGGGAGATCACCAGCAAGCGCGCGGATGCGGAGTTCTTTGCAGCCCATACGCTCACGGAACTGGAGTCATGGTCCGGTTTCGAACTCGAATCGAGTGGACGGCTCACCGTGCCGCTACGCTGGGACCCGGAAAGCGACCGCTACGTGCAGACGACCTGGGAACATGCGTTTGCCGACATCGCGCGAGAACTGAAGGCGCTGAATCCGGACGAAGCGGTGTTTTACACGTCGGGCCGGGCATCGCTCGAGACCTCGTATATGTATCAGCTGCTCGCGCGGATGTACGGCACCAACAATTTGCCGGACAGCTCGAACATGTGCCACGAAAGCACCTCGGTCGGCCTGCCCAAAAGCATCGGCGCGCCGGTTGGCACCGTGACGCTCGACGATTTCGCGCAAGCCGATTGCCTGTTCTTCTTTGGCCACAACACGGGCACGAACGCGCCGCGCATGCTGCATCAGTTGCAGGACGCGCGCAAACGCGGCGTGCAGATCATCACGTTCAATCCGTTGAAAGAGCGCGGACTCGTGAGCTTCGCGAATCCACAAGCGCCGCTCGAGATGCTCACCCCCAGCGAGACGGAGATCAGCACCCAGTACCATCAGGTCAAGACAGGCGGCGACGCGGCAGCCATCGCCGGGATTTGCAAGCTGTTGATCGAATGGGACGACGAGGCCCGGCGCACCGGCGCGCCGCGCGTGCTCGACGCGGCGTTCATCGCCGAACATACGCACGGCCTTGAAGATTTCGCGCAGGCGATGCGGGACACCTCGTGGCAGACCATCGAACGCTACTCGCAGCTGACCCGCGCGGCGCTCGAAGCGGCTGCCAGCGAGTACGCGAAGGCGAAAGCCGTGATGGTGTTATACGGCATGGGCATCACACAGCATCACAACGGCGTGCACAACGTACAGATGCTGACCAATCTGCTGCTTCTGCGCGGCAATATCGGACGGCCCGGCGCTGGCATCTGCCCAATTCGCGGCCATTCGAACGTGCAGGGACAACGCACGGTGGGCATCACCGAGAAGCCCGAACTCGCACCGCTCGACAAGCTGGCCGACCTCTATGATTTCGAGCCGCCGCGCGACAAGGGCATGAGCACGGTCGAAGTCTGTCAGGGCGTGCTCGACGGCAAGGTCAAGGCATTCATCGGACTGGGTGGTAACTTTCAGATCGCCACACCCGACCACCACGTGATGGGCCCCGCATGGCGCAAATTGCGGCTCACCGTGCAGATCGCGACGAAGCTCAACCGCAGTCACCTGATCCATGGCGAAGTGGCCTATCTGCTGCCCTGTCTTGGCCGCATCGAAATCGACCGCCAGGCGAGCGGCGAGCAGGCCGTCAGCGTCGAGGACAGCACCGCCTGCATCCACGGCTCGCACGGCTATGCGGAGCCCGCCAGCGAGATGCTGATGTCGGAACCGGCGATCGTCGCCGGACTCGCGAACGCGTTGCTGCCGCGCAATCCGCGCATCGACTGGGATGCATGGGCCGGAGATTACGCGCTGGTCCGCGACGCGATCGAACGAACTTACCCTGACCAGTTCCGCGATTTCAACCAGCGCTTCTGGCAGCCCGGCGGCTTTCACCGGCCGATTGCCGCATGCGGGCGCAAGTGGCAAACGCCGAACGGCAAGGCGAATTTCATTGCGCCAGATACGCTCGACGAAGACGCGGACATGCCGGCAACAGGCGAGGACGTGCTGCGACTGATGACGACGCGCGGCGACAGCCAGTTCAATACGACCGTCTATTCGCTTGACGACCGCTTTCGCGGCGTCAAGGGCACTCGCGACGTATTGCTGATGCATCGGGACGACATGGCACGTCTGGGGTTCGACGAGGGCAGCGAGGTATGCATCGCAACCGTATCGAACGACGGCATTACGCGTGAAATCGATGGCATGCGAGTGCATGCGTACGATATTCCGCAAGGGTGCCTGATGGGCTATTACCCAGAGTGCAATCCGCTGATCCCCCTTTCGCATCACGCGAAAGACAGCCTGGTGCCGGCCGCCAAATCGATTCCGGTACGATTGCGCAAATCGGGGCTTGTGGAGCAAAGCGCATAAGCTCGTTCGCGATGGATGGGCGGCACATAAATGGCGTCACGCCGGGTCGCTTCAATATCTGGCAATCACCGGTTTGCGCCGCCATGGCGACGCCGGCCTCGCGCAGACAATCGCGACGCGCTGGATTCGCACTAACGTCACGTATTACCCGCACTGGCAAAGTTCGTCGAGAACTATGATGTCGACGAACTTGCCGGCTTCCGCGGCATCCGTCGTGACGGCCGGCAAGACATGCATCGACTACATGCGGCGCCGGACAGCCCTTGATCGTCGTTACGCTATGCCGGCACCGTCTGCGCCAGCGCCGCGCGCGACCATACGCGGTGCTGTTCCGCCGCTGCGATAAACGCTTTTAGCACCTCGGCGCCCTGGCTGTCGTCGCCGGTTGCGACGCCATCGGCATGGTCGGGCAGCTGGGCCGCGGCCAGCACGTCGCGCCCCGCCCCGAGCGCGGCAATCGCTTTCAGATGCTTGAACGCTTCGAGCACGAAATGGCGCGCGTCGCCGGATTGTGCCAGCGCTTTTGCACCGGCTTCGCCTCCGCAGACGATCACCGCGTCGAACATGATCGACGGCATTCCGGCAATCGTCGCGTCCGGCCGCAAACCGTCGATCGCAGCGAAGGTCGGCGCGATCAGCAAAGGCGTCGCGCCCTCGCCCCGCAGCGCCTGCTGAAGCGTCCTGATCGATGCAGCATCGGCGCCGGGCGCGGCCAGCAACGCGATCTTGCATGTCTTGATGCCCGGCTTCACGCGATTGAGCAGGCTCAGCGCCGGCGAGGTTCGCGGCTTCGATGCAGGGGGTGCCTTACCCTTTGCTGGTGCGGGCAGGCCCAGGCCGGCCGCGACCTTCGCGGCCAGACCGCCGTCGAAACTGGCAAGAATGTCGTTCACCACACGCTCGCGAATCTCCTGCTTCGTTACCTTGCCGAGTTCGAACTGATACGCGGCGCTGATATGTTCCTGCTCGACCTCCGACATGCTGCGATAGAACAGCGCGGCTTGCGAAAAATGATCGGCAAAAGACTCGCTGCGCACGCGGATCTTCACGCCGTCGACGCGTTCCGGATAACTCTCGAAGCCGCCATCGGACGGTGCCGGACTGGTTTCCTTCGGCCAGCCTCCGTTCAGCGAGTTTGGCTCGTAGGATGCCTGTCCGACGCTGATCGCCTGACGATGCATGGCGTCGCGCTGGTTGTTATGAAACGGGCATACCGGCCGGTTGATCGGAATCTCGTGGAAGTTCGGACCACCGAGCCTGCTGATCTGCGTATCCGTGTACGAAAAGAGTCGGCCTTGCAGCAATGGGTCATTGCTGAAGTCGATACCCGGCACGACGTGACCCGGATGAAACGCGACCTGCTCGGTCTCGGCAAAGAAGTTGTCCGGATTGCGGTTGAGCGTCATTTTGCCGATGATTTTTACCGGCACGAGTTCTTCCGGAATCAGCTTGGTCGGATCGAGCAGATCGAAACCGAAGCTGTCTTCATCCTGTTCCTCGACGATCTGCACGCCGAATTCGTATTCGGGGAAGTCGCCCCGTTCGATTGCCTCCCACAGATCGCGCCGGTGGAAATCGGGATCCTTGCCGGCGAGCTTCTGCGCTTCGTCCCACAGCAACGAACAGGAGCCCAGCACCGGGCGCCAGTGGAATTTGACGAAGCGCGCCTTGCCTTGCGCATTCACGAAGCGGAAAGTGTGAACGCCAAAACCTTCCATTGTGCGCAGGCTGCGTGGGATCGCGCGGTCAGACATGGTCCACAGCACCATGTGCGTCGACTCGGGCACCAGCGACACGAAATCCCAGAACGTATCGTGCGCCGAGCCGCCGGTGGGCATCTCGTTGGGCGCTTCCGGTTTGACGGCATGGACGAAGTCGGGAAACTTGATCGCATCCTGAATGAAGAATACCGGCATGTTGTTGCCCACCAGATCGTAATTACCCTCCTGCGTGTAGAACTTCACCGCGAAACCGCGCACGTCGCGCACCGTATCCGCCGACCCGCGCGGCCCCTGAACGGTGGAAAACCGCACGTAGACCGGAGTCTGAACAGCCGGATCCTGCAGAAACGCGGCTTTCGTGTACCCGGTCATCGGCTCGTATAACTGGAATACGCCGTGCGCGGCGGAACCACGTGCATGCACGATGCGTTCGGGAATCCGCTCGTGATCGAAGTGCGTGATCTTCTCGCGCATGATGAAATCTTCGAGGAGCGAGGGACCACGCGGACCGGCGCGCAATGTGTTCTGGTTGTCGGCGATCTTCACGCCCTGGTTGGTTCGGAGCGCCGCACCGTCGGGACGCACGCGAAACGGGTCGAGATCCTGCGATTTTCTGTCGTCGGACGGCTTTGCGGGCTGACGGCTACCGGTTCTTCCTGCCATGGAAACACTCCTTGCGTTGGCGGCGCCACGCGACGATTCGCATTGGCTCGAACCTCGGAATCAGCAAGCGATGTTCCCGATGAAGTGTGCGTTACTCCCCTCCGGCAATGCGTCCTCGCACTCGCTCCGTATGCGGCGAGCAGGTACACGGGTTGCTTGGAGGTGAAGCATGTGCACCCGTGTGTATCCGGCACGGTGCCTCTGGACGGCGCGTTGCAGCAGCGGCCACGGTATGACGTAGCGCGCAAAGCCGTCCTTGCCATCCATTTGTGGAGACCGCAATGACCCAGACCGTCGGTGACTTTATTGTAGAAAGACTGCATGCATGGGGCGTCCGGCGTATCTACGGGTATCCCGGAGACGGCATCAATGGCGTGTTCGGGGCGCTGAACCGGGCGAAGGGAAAGATCGAATTCGTGCAGGTACGGCACGAGGAAATGGCCGCATTCATGGCCTCGGCGCACGCGAAGTTCACCGGCGAACTGGGTGTATGCATTGCCACCTCCGGACCGGGCGCCTCACATCTGATCACCGGACTCTACGACGCTCGCATGGACCATATGCCCGTGCTGGCGATTGCCGGGCAACAGGCGCGTGCGGCACTCGGCGGCCACTATCAGCAGGAACTGGATCTGGTCTCGATGTTCAAGGACGTCGCCGGTGCGTTCGTGGAGCAGGCGAGCGTGCCTTCGCAAGTCCGGCATCTGGTCGATCGCGCGGTACGGACCGCGTTATCGGAACGCAAGGTCACGGCAATCGTGCTGCCCAACGATTTACAGGACCTCCCCTATGAAGCACCCGGCCGCAAGCACGGCACCCTGCATTCGGGCGTCGGCTATCGTGCCCCGCGACTCGTTCCCTACCCTGACGATCTGCAGCAGGCGGCCGACGTGCTCAACGCCGGCAGGAAAGTCGCCATTCTGGTCGGCGCAGGTGCGCTGCACGCCACGGATGAAGTCATCGCCGTCGCCGGGAAGCTCGGCGCGGGCGTCGCCAAGGCTTTGCTGGGCAAAGCGGCGTTGCCGGATGATTTGCCCTGGGTCACCGGATCGATCGGACTGCTCGGTACCAAACCCAGCTACGATCTGATGAACGAATGCGACACCCTGTTGATGATCGGCTCCGGTTTTCCGTACTCTGAATTCCTCCCGAAAGAAGGCGCCGCCCGCGGCGTGCAGATCGACCTCAAGGCTGACATGCTCAGCCTGCGCTATCCAATGGAAGTCAATCTGGTGGGCGATAGCGCCGAGACGCTGCGCGCCTTGCTGCCGTTACTCGATGAGAAACGGGACCGCGCGTGGCGCGAGAAAATCGAGGGTTGGACTGCCGACTGGTGGAAGACACTCGACAAGCGCGCCCATGAGGCCGGCAAGAACGGTATGAACCCTCAGCGCAGTGTGTGGGAACTCTCTCCCCGCATACCGGCTAATGCAATCGTTACAAGCGACTCCGGCTCCTGCGCGAACTGGTATGCACGCGATCTGAAAATACAGCGCGGCATGATGTGTTCGCTGTCGGGAGGACTTGCCTCGATGGGTGCCGCGGTGCCGTATGCGATCGCCGCGAAATTCGCCTGCCCCGAGCGCCCCGTCATCGCGCTGGTCGGCGATGGCGCGATGCAGATGAACAACATGGCCGAGCTCATCACGGTGGCCAAATACTGGAAACAGTGGGCCAATCCACGCTGGATCTGCATGGTGCTCAACAACAGCGATTTGAATCAGGTGACCTGGGAGCAGCGTGCAATGGAAGGCGACCCGAAGTTCGAGGCGTCACAGGATATTCCATCCGTGCCCTATCACCGCTTCGCGGAACTGATCGGCCTGAAAGGCATTTACGTCGATGACGCCGAACGCATGGGCGCAGCATGGGATGAGGCGCTCGCGTCGGACCGGCCAGTGGTCATCGAGGTAAAGGCCGATCCGGATATTCCGCCTCTACCACCGCATATCACGCTGGCGCAAGCCAGGGCGTTCGCATCGACGCTAATCAGGCGCGATCCGAACGAAGGCAACGTTATCGTCGAAACGGCGAAGCAGGTGCTCGACGCCGTGTTGCCGGGACATCGCGACAAATGATGCCGCGTCTTGCCGAACCATCTCCGGCGTCGCCAGGAACGGATCCATCGCCTGGGCGAGTGCCGATTACCGCGTTGCGGGCGCAAGCGTTTCGTATCCCGACCGATCTGCCGGAAGCCGACGGCACCTTCGCATGGGATGCCACCACGCTCGTGCTCGTCGAGATAGAGGCCGGCGGCCAGACCGGTACTGGCTACACGTATAGCGACGCGAGCATCGTCAAGCTGATTCATGACACGCTTGGTGCATGCGTGCTGGACGCCGACGTCTGGCACATCGGCGCGCTCTGGCTGCACATGCAGCAGCAAGTGCGCAATCTGGGGCGCGCGGGACTCGCCGCTACCGCCATCTCGGCGGTGGATTGCGCGCTATGGGATCTCAAGGCCAGGCTGCTTGGCGTGCCGCTCGTGCAGTTGCTCGGTGCACGGCGCGCGAGCGTGCCGATCTACGGCAGCGGCGGTTTCACGACCTATGACGACAAACAGATGCGCGACCAGCTGACGCGCTGGGTCCGCGAGGATGGTTGCCGCTGGGTCAAGATCAAGGTCGGCACGCAGCCGGACAAGGATCCCCAGCGGGTTGCAGTGGCACGCGCGGCGATCGGAGATGCGGGACTGTTCGTCGACGCCAATGGCGCGCTCAGCGTCAAGGCAGCGCTGCACCTTGCGCAGCAGTTTGCCGCGCAAGGCGTTGAATGGTTCGAGGAACCGGTTTCGTCCGATGACCTGCCGGGCCTCGCGGCGTTGCGCGAACGCGTGCCCGCAGGCATGGAGATCGCCGCGGGCGAATACGGCTACACGCTGGACGACTTTCGTCTGCTGCTCGAGGCGCGCGCCGTCGATGTGCTGCAGGCAGACGTGAGCCGTTGCGGCGGCGTTACCGGCTTCCTGCAGGCGGCAACACTCTGCGAGGCGTTTCATATACCGTTGTCGGCGCATTGCGCGCCGGCCCTGCACCTGCATGTGGCCAGCGCGGTCCCGCGTCTGCGTCATCAGGAATGGTTCCACGATCACGTGCGCATCGAAGCGCTGTTATTCGATGGCGCGCCGACGCCATCGAACGGCGCTATCGCACCTGACATGACACGGCCCGGTTGCGGCCTGAAATTCAGGCACCGCGTCGCGCAGCGCTATCTGATGCAATGAACGGAGGGATCTGGCGAATGGGCTCTCAACGTGTTCCCGGTCTGGTTTGCGCTGCGGTGGGCGCGGCCGCGCTCACTGCCGTCGCCGCGCGAAATGCAGCCGCAATGAAGGCGACGGCGCAGCGCCCGAATTCGACTGCGGTCCCTGTTCCGCGCTTCCAGCACGCGCCACGCGAACTGGCGCACATCACCGCCGCGCGCTCGCTCAATCGCGGCTCCGCCCTTCTCGCCCTCTCGGTGCTCGCCGACAGCGCGATGGAACACTATCGCGGTTCCTTCGACAATTCCGCGATGTATACACCGCTCGTTTCGTCGGCACTCTCGCTGCTTGCGGGCCTGCACGGCGGCGGCGATCCGCGTTCGCACAGGCACACTCTCCGGCACGCCGTTTATCTGACGGCTGCCATCGCTGGCGTGTCGGGCACCGCTTTCCATGTCTACAACGTCACCAAACGGCCTGGCGGCTGGAGCTGGAACAACCTGTTTCATGCCGCGCCGATCGGCGCACCCATGGCGCTGCTGCTCTCGGGCGCGCTGGGCGCGGCCGCGGAACGTCTGCGCGACGAACCCGCCGTCGACCCGCAATTGTTCGGCATGCCTGCCGGACGCGCACTCGGCCTGCTGGTGGCGGCCGGTCTTGCCGGCACGATCGCCGAGGTCGGCCTGCTGCATTTTCGCGGCTCCTTCCAGAACCCGGTCATGTATGCGCCTGTCATGCTGCCGCCCGTCGCGGCCGCATTGCTCGCGCAAGCCGCGCTCGGCGCGCCGTGCGAACGGTGGTTCACACGGCTGTGGCTGCGGATCACCGCGGCGCTTGGCTTTGTCGGCGTCGGTTTTCACGCGCGCGGCATTGCCCGCAATCAGGGCGGCTGGCGCAACTGGAGCCAGAACCTTTTCAACGGACCGCCGCTGCCCGCGCCGCCCGGTTTTTCAGCATTGGCGCTGGCCGGCCTTGCGGCGCTGCGCCTGCGGGAGACGGAAAAATGACCCGGCCCAGAAGCACCCGCTATCCCGGCTACGACGTGCTGAACAAACGCGGCACGCCGTCGTGGGACGACGCGACGCGCGCGGTCATTGACGAGCGCCTCGCCACGCCTCGCGAGCCGCGATTTTTCAACGCCGTGCAGTGGCTGGGCGTGATTCATCTATGCCGCTGCATCGTGCCGCAGGCGGAAGCCGATCCGGTGGTGCCGCTCGCGGCCATGCTCGACGCAAAGCTCACGAAAAACACCGGCGACGGCTATCGTGACGCGCGTCTTCCGCCGACACGCGACGCCTGGCGCATCGGCCTCGCCGCCCTCGACGCCGAGAGTCGCTCGCAGTTCGACTTGCCGTTCCCGAGCCTGGAAATAGCCGTTCAGCACGCGCTGCTCGAACAGATGCAGAGAGGCGACATGCACGACAACGCCTGGCAAGGCATGTCGGCGCAGCTTTTTTTCAGCAAGCACGTGCTGCACGATATTTGTAGCGCTTACTACTCGCATCCCCACGCGTGGAGCGAAATGGGCTTCGGCGGTCCGGCGAATCCGCGCGGCTACGTCCGCATGTACTTCGACCGGCGCGATCCGTGGGAAGCCGCGGAGGCCCAACCGGGCGTCGAAGGTAAAGCACGCAGGGAGAATCGCCGTGCTCGATGACGCCCTGCATCATCCACGTGGCAAGGACGGGCGCGCCCCGGATGTGTTCCGCGCCGGCGCATGGGTGCCGATGCGCGAGTATCGCAATGACGAGGAAGTCGACTTTGCGATTGTCGGCACCGGTGCGGGCGGCGGCACGCTGGCATGCCGCCTCGCCGAACAGGGCTTCAAGGTGGTCGCGTTCGACGCGGGCGCGTGGTGGCGTCCGCTTGAAGAATTCGCATCGGACGAAACACACCAGACCAAACTGTTCTGGACTGACGAGCGCATCTGCGACGGCGACAATCCGCTGCAACTCGGCAATAACAACAGCGGCAAGGCCGTGGGCGGCAGCACCGTGCACTTCGCGATGGTGTCGCTGCGCTTTCGTCCCGAGTGGTTCAAATCGCGCAGCGTGCTCGGCTACGGCGCGGACTGGCCCCTCGACTGGCGCGAGATGTGGCGCTACTACGCGCAGGTCGAAGACGCGTTGAAAATATCGGGGCCGGTGAACTATCCATGGGGGCCGCCACGGCCGCGCTACCCATACCGTGCGCATGAACTGAATGCTGCCGCGCTGGTACTCGCGCGCGGCGCCGAGGCAATGGGCATCCGCTGGACCGAGACACCGCTCGCCACACTGTCAGCGCCACGCGGACTCGCACACCCTTGCGCGTATCGCGGCTTTTGCGTGTCCGGGTGTGCAACCAATGCCAAGCAAAGCGTGCTGGTCACGTGGATTCCGCGGGCCCTGCAGGCCGGTGCCGAAATACGCGATCTCGCCATGGTCGGCCGGATCGCGACGAACGCCGCGGGCCGCGTGAACGGCGTCGACTATCTGCGCGAAGGACGCTGGCAGTTTCAGCGCGCCAAAAACGTGGTGGTGGCCGGCTACGCGATCGAAACGCCTCGCCTGTTGCTGATGTCGGCGACCAGCCGGTATCCCGACGGTCTCGCGAACAGCTCGGGACTCGTCGGCAGGAACCTGATGGCGCAGTCGAACCAGGCGGTCTACGGCACGCTGGATGAGGAAATCCGCTGGTACAAGGGACCGCCGTCGCTGGCCATCACCGAGCACTGGAATTACACCGACACGGGCAAGGACTTCTTCGGCGGTTACGCTTATATGAGCCAGGGACCGTTGCCCGAAGTGTGGGCCGCCGCGCAGAACAAACGCGGCTTGTGGGGCGAGGCACTCGCCGCCGAAATGCAGAAGTACAACCATCAGGCGGGACTGAAGATTGTCGGCGAGATGCTGCCGCAGGAGCGCAACTGCGTCACGCTCGCCGACGAGAAAGATCAGTACGGCCTGCCGGTCGCACGCGTCACATATTCGTGGTGCGACAACGACCAGCGGCTCATCGCGCATTCGCTCGACTTCATGGAGCAGGCGCTTGCCGCAGCCGGCGGCCGCGAAATCTGGCGCGAAACCGACGATACCTGTCACCTGAACGGCACCGCGCGCATGGGTGACGATCCGGCAACGAGTGTCGTCAACGCCGACTGCCGAAGCTGGGATATCCGTAATCTGTGGATTTGCGACGGGTCGGTGTTCCCGACCGTGGGCGGCGTGAATCCTTCGCTGACGATCCAGGCGATTGCCTGCCGCACGGCGGATCGCATCGCCTTGCTCGCCGCGCGTGGCGAACTGTAGCGCGAAGCCGCGATCAACACCGGTGCGAAGCGATGCGCACGGTCCATCAATCAGGAGGCGTTATGCAGCGCAAGCTTGACCGGCCGAAAGTCGTGGTCATCACCGGGGCGAGTGCGGGCGTGGGGCGGGCTGCCGCTCTCGCCTTCGCCCAACGGGGCGCGCATATCGCGCTGTTGGCGCGTGACGCGGCTGCGCTCGACGACACCGCGGATCAGGTCCGCAAGTCCGGCGTGCGAGCCATGCCGGTTGCACTCGACGTCAGCGATGCCGACGCTGTCGAAGCGGCAGCATCGCGCGTGGAAGCGGAACTGGGTCCGATCGACGTATGGGTCAACAATGCGATGCTCACCGTGTTCGGCCCGGTCGCCAGCCTGACGCCGGAGGAGTTCTCGCGTGTCACACAGGTGACGTACCTGGGCTACGTCTGGGGCACGATGGCCGCGCTAAAACGCATGGCGACGCGCAATCACGGATGCATCGTTCAGGTCGGCTCGGCACTCGCCTACCGGTCAATTCCGCTGCAATCGGCCTATTGCGGCGCCAAGCATGCGATCCGCGGCTTCACCGACGCGTTGCGATGTGAACTGCTGCACGAACACAGTCGCGTGCACCTGACGATGGTGCAGATGCCCGCATTGAACACGCCACAGTTCGACTGGGCCGAGAACCACATGCCTCATGCTCCGCAGCCGGTGGCGCCCATCTATCAGCCGGAAGTCGCGGCGCGCGCGATCGTCTGGGCGGCAGCGCACCGGCGACGGGAAGTCTATGTCGGGATGTCCACGGCGAAGGCCATTCTTGCCAACAAGATTGCCCCCGGCTTACTGGATCGTTTTCTCGGACGTACCGGATATCAGACACAGGAACGGGCGGCTCCGGCCAGTGCGGCAGGCCCTTCCAACCTCTGGCAACCGGTGACGGGCGCCCATCGTATTCATGGCCCATTCGACGCGCAAGCAACCGGGCACAGCGTCGCACTATGGCTGGACACCCACCGGCCATTCGCGCTGGGCGCCGCGTTGACCATCGCGGCGTTGAGCTGGCGCCGCTGGTGTCGGCGTCCGGACCGTTAGGCGGGTGTCCCATGGCCATGCGCATCGAGGACTACGCGCTGCTCGGTGACGGCGAAAGCGCGGCACTGGTCGACCGGCGGGGATCCATCGACTGGCTTTGCTGGCCCGCATTCGATGCGGATACGTGTTTTGCGGCACTGCTCGGTGGCCCGCGCCATGGGCACTGGCAAATCGCGCCGCGGGAACCCGTGGCACGCAGTTCGCGACGCTACCGCGGCGACACGCTGATTCTCGAAACGACGTTCGAGAGCCCATCCGGCACCCTCGTGCTGACCGACTGGATGGCGTGGAACGCCCCCCGGCCCGTGCTCGTCAGACAGCTGCGTTGCGAGCGCGGCAGCGTGCGGGTGGTCAGCAAGCTGGCGGCGCGTTTCGACTATGGCAGGGCTGTTCCCTGGTGCACGAAAACCGGCACACGCGTCCAGATGGTGTGCGGTCCGCGAGCGCTCTGGCTCGACAGTACCGCGCGCATCACGTGTGACAGGGACGCGGTACGTGCCAGCTTCGCAATGTCAGCGGGAGAGCAGCGGGACTTCGCCCTGACGTGTTGCCGATCATATGACGACGCACCGCCACGGCCGGACATCGACCCGCTCTTTGCCGACACAAGCCGTTTCTGGACAGACTGGTATGCGCGGAGCAAGGTCGAGGGGGACTACGCCGAGCCTGTCCGGCGCTCGTTGATCACCCTGCGCGCATTGACGAGCACCGCCACCGGCGGCATCGTCGCGGCGCCTACCAGTTCGCTGCCTGAGCGGATTGGCGGCACGCGGAACTGGGACTATCGCTTCTGCTGGCTGCGCGATGCCGGCTTCACGCTGCTTGCACTACTCGGCGGCGGCTATCACGTAGAGGCCGCGCGCTGGCGTGACTGGCTCGTGCGAGCGATCGCGGGTCACCCGGCGCAATTGCAGATTCTGTATGGCGTCGACGGCTCGCGCCGTGTCGACGAGTGGGAATGTCCATGGCTGCCCGGCTACGAGCATTCAGCTCCGGTGCGCTTCGGCAATGCGGCGGTGAATCAACCGCAACTCGACGTGTATGGAGAGGTGCTCAACGCGCTGTATATGTCGCGCTGCGCCGGGTTACCGCCGGATGGCAACGCATGGTCGCTCGAGCAGCGCCTGGTCGATCATCTGCAAGGCATCTGGCGCGAGCCCGACGACGGCATCTGGGAAGTGCGCAGCGGCGCCCGGCAGTTTACGTTCTCGAAAGTGATGGCATGGGTCGCGGTCAATCGGGCGCTGCGCTCAGCCTGCGAATTTGGCATGCCCGCTCCAACCGCGCGCTGGTCCGCGCTGGCCGCCGAGATCCATCAGGACGTGCTCACGCACGGCTTCGACACGCAGCTTCGGACGTTCACGCAAAGCTACGGCAGCCAGCGGCTCGACGCGAGTTGCCTGTTGATTCCCGTGACGGGATTTTTGCCTGTCGGCGATCCCCGGGTCACGGGAACGGTGAAGGCCATCGAAGCCGGTCTGATGGACGAGGGCCTGGTGCTGCGCTATCGCGAAGATGGCATCGACAACGGTCCGTCCAATGACCAGCCGTTTCTGCCATGCAGTTTCTGGCTGGCCCAGGTGCGACAGATGCAAGGTCGTGGTGTCGAAGCGCGTGAACTGTTCGGTCGGTTGCTTGCATTGCGAAACGATGTCGGCCTTCTCGCCGAAAAGTACGACACCGTCCGCAAGCGGCAAGTCGGCAATTTCCCGCAGGCGTTCTCGCATGTCGCACTGGTCAATGCAGGATTGAGTTTGAATGACGATGCCTGCCGCGGCGCGGCAGGGCGATGACGGTAGCGGCTTCTTCCGTCCGCTGCCCAGGCGCCAAGCCGGGATAACGGTCGCTGCCGGCAGCACGGCGCCCTGACGGCGGGTCGGGCATGAGTGATGCTTCAGTGACAACGTCGCAGCAGCATCATTTTTATGCGTTCTGCCATTCTGGAGCAGCCATGACCCCATCCAGTCTTTTGCGGCAACCTGCCGAACAGCAACTCGCCAGCCTGCCGCTGCCCTGCTCGGTCTGGCTTCCCGACGGTCAGCGCATCGGAGCGGCGCAACCGCGGCTGTCGTTCGTCATCCGCGACATGCGTGCGCTCCTGCACCTGACACAGGGTGCAATCGGGCGGCTGGCGGAAGACTATGTGGAAGGCCGGCTCGAGATCGAAGGCGACATGCATGACCTGATGGCGAGCGCCCCTGCGCTGCTCCGCCAGGACCCCACGCAGGAAGCGCCCGGGTGGCTAATGCGCCGGATCCATCGCACCCGCCACGCCATCTGGGCACGCACGCACCATAGCCGGGCGAGAGATGCCGCCCAGATCCAGCATCATTACGATCTTTCCGATGAGTTCTACGCCCTCTGGCTCGACCCGCTGCGCGTGTACTCATGTGCGTATTTTTCAACGCCCGCCATGTCATTGGCCGAGGCCCAGCAAGCCAAGCTCGATCACATCTGCAGGAAACTCATGATGCGCCCCGGTGAGCGTTTTCTCGACGTGGGCGCCGGTTGGGGGGCGCTGCTGCTGTGGGCTGCGGAGCACTATGGCGTTACCGCGACCGGCATCACCCTGTCGAGGAATCAGCACGCCTATGTCAACCGGATTATCGGGCAAAAGGGACTGCGCGGCCGCGTCAGCATGCTGCTGCAGGACTACCGCGACGTCGACGAGTCCATGCCCTTCGACAAAATCGCATCGGTAGGCATGTGCGAACACGTGGGCCGCCCCAACCTGCCTCTGTACTTCGCGAAGATGCGACGTCTGCTCAGACCAGGCGGCCTCATAATGAATCACAGCATTACCGCTGGCGGCACCGATAACTCGCAACTCGATGGCGGCATGGGTGACTTCATCGACAAATATATCTTCCCGGGTGGCCAGCTCGTGCACGTTAGCGTGATGATGGACGCCATGACCCGCGGCCATCTGGAACCCGTGGATGCCGAGTGCCTGCGCCCGCACTACATCCGCACACTCTGGCTTTGGGCCGATGCCCTGGAGGCCCATCTCGACGAAGCACGCCGGATGCTCGGCAAGGATGCAGAAAGAATCATTCGCGCGTACCGTCTCTATCTGGCGGGTTCTGCCATGGGATTCGAGCGGGGGTGGACGTCGCTGTTCCAGATACTGGCGTCTCGCCCCGACGATAAATTCGAAGACCGGTATCCGTTCAATCGCGCATACATGTATACGCAAGGTTCAACAGCCGGGCCAGTGGACAGAGTGGTCGGGTAATGGGCTGACTTCACCCGCTTGCGGCGCGTGGCCGTTCTTGCTTCGGCCCCGGCTTGCGTCAATGCGCGTTTCGGTTCGGGCAGCTCAGCGTGCTCGAAACCGTCGACCGCGAGTACCGCTACCTTGCAGCCTGCGGGTTCATTAGCCATCTGTGTTGCTCCATTGAAAATGCAGGGACTTTCCGCGACAGCCCGGTATCGGTCGCGCTCGCGCAGTCACGGGCGGCTATGGCACTCCCGGCGGCACGGTTACCGGGCGCGGACAAGGTTCGGGCCCGGGCGCCCCGCCTGGCACGATAACGCCGGATGGCAGGAATTCGATGCGCCCGGATGGCACCAACAGCACGAACGGCAACGACATGAACCCGTCGAAGCCGGATACGTTGCAAAACGGCCAATAGACGCACGACCATCGAGGGGCGAGCGGCCGTGCGCCCGGCTTTCACGAGCGTGGCATTCCATCGGCTGGAAGATTTCTTCAAGGCTTGCGGTTTCAGGCCACGCCGAGCCATTGCTCGATGACGGGTCCGCGCTCACCCAGCACAGGATCGCTCGGGGGAAACGGCAGCGCCTCCATCGCAACAAGTTCGTCCGGCGTCAGCCGCTCGCGCCGAATGTCCCACTGCTGCCCGGGTGGGTAGGCGCCCACCACGCGCAGATTGCCGGCTGCTGCCTGCAGGCAATGTCCAGTGCCGGCAGGCAGCAGCACCGCGTCTCCCGCATGCAACGTGACTACCCGTCCACCTGGACCGCCAATGATGAGTTCAGCCGAGCCCGATGCAATGCCTAACACCTCGTGCGCGGTCGAATGAAAATGGTGATAGTCGAAGATGCTGTCCCGCCATCGCGGCGGCCACTGGTTATGTTTAAACAGCGCTTCGAATCCGGCGATCAGATCATCGCCCGCGCCCGGCATCGCCGCCCGGTAAATCGCCACGGCGAGCTTGCGATTGTTTGGCACCCAGTCGCGAGGCGCGAGCGTGAATGCTTCGTAGTGTCCCTGTTCTATCTGTCGCCTGTATTGCATATCGACCGTCCCTGATTCCCGAACTGGTGTGTCCATCAGCATTGCTTTACGCGCTGCCACGGCGAATTTCAGCGAAAAACCCTGCATGGCTCCGGGCATGATTTTTAATGCCTTCGAATCGCTCCGTGGTCCTGTACGCATCAGGAGGTGCGCTGATAACCCGCAATCATTGCCGTGTTGACTGGCTCGAACGGTATGCCTGAATCCGCTGTAATCAGGACACGCTGTTTCGTGCAACTTTTGTACCTGACGCCTGACCAATGCGCCTCGACCACCAGCGCGGTCGCATTTCCATCTCGCACGTTCCATCTGACCGGATGCATGAACAGGACGCCATATCGAACAGGTTTCATGGTGGCCGGCCGGATTTTGCGAATGGCTTCTGGAATGATTCATGCTGCGGTGAACTGGCAAACCGGAGCGACTGAACCCCATCGATCGATGCACAAGGCGGTTCCCGGTCGCCGCGGCCCGCATGAACCTGCATGGCCTGGACAAGCGCCCGCGCAGCCGTATCCAGAACCTCTTGCGAATGAAATCCGGAGTTCGATCATGAACCTGAATGTCGCGCAAAAACTGATCCAGTCTCACCTGGTTCACGGTGCCATGGAGGCCGGCGAGGAGATCGGCATTTCGATTGATCAGACATTGACCCAGGATGCCACCCGCACGCTGGTGATGCTGGAGCTGGAAGCCATGGGACTCGATCGCGCGAAAACCGGGCTGAGCGTGCAGTACGTCGACCACAATCTGATTCAGGAGGACTACCGGAACGCCGACGATCAGCTCTTTCTGCGCAGCGCGGCCGAGCGTTTTGGCCTCTGGTATTCGCGAGCTGGAAACGGTGTGAGCCATCCCTGCCATCAGGAGAACTTCGGCAAGCCGGGCAAGACGCTGCTCGGTTCGGACAGTCACACGCCCGCCGCTGGCGCCATCGGCATGCTGGCGATTGGCGCGGGCGGCCTCGAAGTCGCGCTGGCCATAGCGGGAGAACCTTTCTTCACGCGAATGCCCCAGATCTGGGGCGTGAAGCTCACCGGCCAGTTACCCGACTGGGTCAGCGCCAAGGACGTGATTCTCGAGATGTTGCGTCGTCACGGCGTGGACGGCGGCGCAGGCCGGATCATCGAATATGACGGTCCCGGGCTGGACACGCTCAGCGCAATGGACCGGCACGTGATCGCCAACATGGGCGCGGAACTCGGCGCGACGACGACCGTTTTTCCCTCCGGTCAGGAAGTCCGGCGCTTCCTGCGCGCATGGAGTCGCGAGTCGGACTGGATCGAACTGGTAGCCGAACGCGGCGCGACCTACGATCTGCACGATGAAATCGATCTCGCAAGCCTTGAGCCATTGATCGCGATGCCGTCCAGTCCGGACAATGTGCGCCCGGTGCGTGAAGTCGCGGGCGAGCCGATCCACCAGGCGTACATCGGTTCGTCGGCGAATCCTGGCTACCGCGACTTCGCCGTTGCGGCGACGATGGTCCGCGACCGGCTCGTTCACGACCGGGTCTCGTTCGACGTCAACCCCACCTCCCGCGCACAACTCGAAATGCTGGTGCGCGACGGGCACATCGAGCATCTTCTTCATGCTGGCGCACGACTGCATCAGGCCGGCTGCAACGGCTGCATCGGCATGGGTCAGGCGCCGGCCACGAACGGACTGTCGCTGCGTACGGTACCGCGCAACTTTCCGGGCCGCTCAGGCACGCGCGAGGACAAGGTGTGTCTCGTCAGTCCCGAGACGAGAACACGACCCGGGGCACGACGTTCAAGGTCTGCCATTTCATGTCGCCACGCCAGGTTCAGTATGTGTTGTGCGGAGGTCGGGTGAACTGGATGAAGGAGCGGCTGGCGGGGGCCGCCGCGCATCCCGACGTATGACAGCTATCTCTCCGGAGGTCAGAATGTCCACGCAGCCGACCAGCGCGCAAATCGAAGTATCACGGGACGATCCCGTGATCCAGGCGATATCGGTCCCATACAGCACGCCCGTGTGCAACGGGCGTTACCGGCTCACCGTGCGTGCAAGAGCAGGTGGCCTCAAGGTCGTCGCCACCTGGCAGACCCTCGGTTGCGAAGCTTGCCACGCCGACCACGTCCGGTTCCGCATCGATCGCCGTCACCATTTCGAAGAAGTGACCTTCGCGTTCGCCTCCGTGTCCCCTGACGTGCTCGCTGCGATCGTGACCCGGCTGATCGCACTGCCATGGGTGCTGGACGTGTACTTTTATCCGTGAGCCGTGTGGACGGATGTCATACGAAAGAATTGCAAACCCGCCAGTATTCTTTACCCGCGCCGCGCTGTCGCATCCGGAACGTCACGCCTCCGTCCCGGCACGTGCATGGCCGGCATCGCCGCGCTCCTGCCTGCGTGCCTGCGCCCACATTTGCGCAGCCCGTGCACAGGCCGGCAGTAACTGCTGAAACGACGCAACGACGGGAATCTCGCGTCCGGGTAGCGCGACAGACGAATCCCTGCTCGCGGGTTCGTCTTCCGCCGTCATGCCCAGTATCACCCCACGGGAAACGCGCGCCTCGCTCAAGCGCTGCAGCAGGTTACGCAGATACGGCGGAAACTCGCCCGCGTCGAATGAAATCACGCAGATCATTGGGCGCGAAGCAAGCCGCGCCTCATCGAACCGCCCTGCGGCAAACCGTTCATGGTTCGCCTGCGACGCCTCGAAACCGTGTTTGTTCAGCAGTTGCACGGCGATCGCGACCAGCAGATCGTCGAGCTTGCCGCGGCCGCCGATACATAACACGGGTATGGGCTGCAACGGTTCGTTGTTCGATTCGGTTGTCGTCACATCGCCAGCCCCTACCAGTGCGGCGATGATCGTGTGCGTCGCCGACCGGACCAGCCTGAGCTGAGCCGCCGGCACCACGCCGCGCCGGACGTCGGCGTGAGCGATCCGCAGGCCGGCCAGTACCACGTCGTCGTAATACGCCGCCAGCGAACACGTTTTCAACAGGACGTTCGCCTGCTGCAACGCTTCGACCGGATCGTTGGCCAGCAGCCTCTGATAGAGATTTTCGGCCGGTGTCAGGCCGGGGCGATCGCCGAACAGGACATCCAGGAATTCGAGCCGTTCGACATGGCGGCCCAGCGTCACCGCGCACAGCATCAGCGGCGTCGATAGCACCAGTCCCACCGGCCCCCACAGCCAGCTCCAGAAAATCGCCGCGACGATCACGGCAAGTGGGGAGAGTCCATTGCCACGCCCATACAGCAGCGGCTCGATCAACTGACTCGATACGCCTTCGGTCACGGCAAAGAGACCTGCGGTGGCGAGCGCCATCCACCATCCTGGGCTGACCGCGGTGGCCATGACGACTGCCATGAGCGCCGCTATCCAGGCGCCGACGTACGGCACGAATCGCAGTAGCGCCGTCACGACGCCGAACAGCAGCGAACCAGGCATTCCGATGACCGCAAGGCCGATCGCGACAACAGCCCCGACACCGGCATTGATCGCCAGTTGCATCGCAAAGTAGCGGCTCAGGCGAGCGGCGGCTTCACTGATGGCCGTTGACGTTCGATGCAGGTCGCCCAGGCCGAATAGCCGGATCATCCGGTCGCGCAGGCGCTCGCGCTCCAGCAGGATGAAGATCGCGACCACCAGCACGATACCGGCTGTTTCCAGTGGGCTGACCACCGGCGACAGATAGCGCTGCGCCAGTTCGACTGACGACGGCGTCGGTTCGTGCACTTCGACGGGTAGCGGCGCACCGCCGTCCGCGGAAACCGGACTGTCTTTTCTGTGCAAGTCGCCAGGCGGCGGCGTAAAGCGCTTTAGTGCATTCGATGTCATCGCGAGCAGCGTATCCGCGCGACCGAGGGTATTTTCCTGTATGACATCGATCTTGCGCTCGATGGTCCACTGGTACTGCGGCAGATCTCCCGCCAGTTGGGCCACCTGCGCGCCGATCAACACGCCGACGGCCGACAGTGTGGAAAGTGCGAACAGCACCGCGACGGTCACCGACGGTAACTGACCCATGCGGAACCGCCTGAGCAGCCCAACGAGCGGCGCGACGATGAAGCTCAGCAGCACGGCCAGCGTAATCGGGATCAGCACGCCCCGCCCGACGTACAGGGCGGCGATCACGACCACGCCGCTGGCCAGCGAGTTCAGCGCGCGCAGGCTCTGTGCCGCGGGCGCCAGTTCTTGCCGGCGTGGCGACTGATGCGGTGGCGAGCGGGGTTTCATGCTGGCAGGCGCCGAAATCACGCGAATACCTTGTCCAGCGCAATCGGCAGGTTGTGATTCATCACGCGGCGCAGGTCATGATCGAATTGCCTCCCTTCCCGCAACGCCATACTGATGCCCCACACCAGTCCGCCGGCGATCTGACTCGCCGCGGCTTCCGGATTCGCAATCCGGCCGGCCGCGACGGCGCTAACGATGCGCGTGACGCACACCCCGGTGAACACGGCCGAATGCGTATCCATTGAATACTGCTGTTGCCTGTCTTCAGGACTGTCTGTTGCGTGCCCGTCGAGCCGCTCGATGCCGGCGCGATCCAGCAACGGGTCGATCGTTATCGCATCACATCTTTCGGCGCCGCAAGCCAGTTGCACACCTTCGCGCGGGATCCCGGCATGAGCCGCACGGTCAAACGTTTCGCCGCCGTATTCGCACGCCAGGTTGATCTCGAAGGTTACGGTCACGCGCAGCACATCCGGACCGGCAACGTCCAGTAGAGCCGGGGCGTCGCGCGTGTTCAGCGGGTTCATCTGGCGTTCCTTGATTTGTCGCGGGTGGAGCGGATATCGAATTGCTGCGCATCCCGCGTGCCTGGCAAGGACCCGCCGGATTCCGCCTGCTGGCTGTGATATTTCGAGCCGGTGATCAGCGTTGCAATGGCGGGCAGAACGCTCTCCCGGTGCATGCCGCGGGACAGCGCGGCACGAGGCGCGCACGACGAACGGCCTGCGGAGCGGATGGAATATCTACGTGCCACGCGGCAATTCTTGCAAGGAAACGCGTCGCGCCAATGCTGTTGTGCACGTTGCGCGTCTATATCCGACCGGTATCAACGCATGCCCATCGCGGAAGGCGCCGCGATATGGGAATCGGCCAGCGCGCCGAAGCCCGGTACGAGCGCCGCAGCCCCACCCCGGCGTCGGGCGAGCCAGCCGTTGTAACCGGAACCGATCCAGCGGTAAGCGGATCGTCAGTTCCGCAGAAAAATGCCGGCTATGAAGGGTGTGTCCGCATGAATGAGATCGACCTGAACCAACCCTTTAGTTTTGGACCGCCAGCACACCATCGCTTCGGGAGAACGGACACCGAACAGCACGTGCCCTGCGTCGAACACAAAGTGCGGCACCGTTCCGGTCAGACAGGTTCATGGACCCGTGTGCGAGACGTTTCTCCGTCGGCATGGCCGCGCCGAAGCTCGCCTCGATGCTGTGACGGGCGCGCAGGTGAGCGACCGGCTCCGGTTGTTTCCGTGGCGTCGTGTCACCTCAGCGGTCCTGATTCGCGATCCTGGCTGGCAATTCGGGACAACCCGATTCCATCGCCATCTCGACGAACACACGCATCGCCTCCGTCACATAGCGCTGCTGATGACGCAGCATCAGGAAATCCCGCGACGGCAGAGGCCAACGGAGTTCTGTCAGCGTCCCGGCACTGAGTGAGGAAGCCGCGACCAGACGGGACATCACGGTCGCGCCAGCACCGGCCTCGACCGCGGCGCGTACTGCTTCGTTCGACGGAAGCTCCAGCGCGATCTCGAACCCGGATGGATCGCCCCCCAGGCTTCGCACCATCTTCCCGAAAATGCCGCGCGTGCCGGATCCCGGTTCACGCAGCACCCAGGGACTATCACGCAAGTCAATACTATCGGTGGCCGTCGAATCGCGGCCGGCCCAGGGATGGCTGGGGGCGACCACCAGCACCAGTTCATCCTGGGCAACCGCGTGCACGTCGAGACCGTGGGCGTCCACCTGGTCTTCCACGAAACCGAGATCGACGGCGCCTTCGGCAACCTGCCGCACGACCTGTCCGGTATTCGTGATCGAGAGCTTGAGCGAAACACCGGGACAGGCCGCACGGAAGCGCTGCATCACCTTCGGTATCCAGTAGTTCGCAACCGTCTGACTCGCCGCAAGCGATAATGCACCGCGCCGCAATCCGGCCAGATCGGCCAGCATGTTTCCAGCAGACGACGCACGGGCGAGCACCGCGCGCGCTTCGCCGAGAAACTGCTGGCCGGCGTCAGTCAGCACAATATTCCGGCGAATCCGGTGGAACAGCTTGATGTCGTACTGGGTTTCGAGAGCGGCGATTGAACTGCTCACCGCCGATTGCGATAGCGCCAGCACGTTGGCTGCACGCGTCACATGCTGCTGCTCCGCAACCACAACAAAGACACGAAGTTGATCGAGCGTCATGGCTTTCACCGCACCTCAAACTTTTTACGCGATGCCCAGCACGCGGATCAGCACGAGGCTGATGAGCGCGAGCGCGACGATCGACAGCACCACCGCGAGTGTCACACGGGGGCCGGCTTTGGCGACCATTCGCACATCGACGCCCAGGCCGAGTGCCGCCATCGAAATGATCGTCAATATGTTCGCCGTGCTGTTGATGGGCGGTAACGCGGCCGTCGGAACGAGGTTGGCCGAACGAAGGGCAACCAGTACCAGAAAGCCAATAATGAACCAGGGCACGACTTTGTGCCAGGCGATGCGCGACTCCTTCGACGCACCGGGCAATGCGGCAGCATCCGCACCACGACGCGCACCGATTGACAGGACGAGGATCACGGGACCGAGCATCAGCACACGGACCAGTTTGACCAGCGTTCCGATATGGGCGCTGAGCGCCGAAACAGGGACCGTTGCAGCAAGCACCTGCGGCACCGCGTAGACCGTCAGTCCGGCCAGTACCCCGTATTGCAGGTTGCCAAGGTGCAGCACCGGAATCAGCAGCGGCAGTCCGAGCACGACGATGACGCCCAGCACCGCGGTAAAGGCAATCGACGCGGCCACGTCATCGCTATGCGCCCGGATCACGGGAGCCACGGCGGCGATCGCCGAGTTGCCGCAGATCGAGTTGCCGCATGCGACCAGCAAGGCGATCCGGTGATGCAAGCCAAGAAGGCGCCCGGTGCCGTAGCTGACCACGATGGCCACCCCGACGACGGCCACGATACCTGCCAGCAGTCCTGCCCCGGCCGCGTTAAGGGTCTGGGTGCTGAGCGAGGCGCCCAGCAGCACCACGGCGATTTCCAGCAAGGTTTTAGCGCTGAAATTGATCCCGGCGTGCCAGTGAGACGCAGGCTCCCAGACACTTCGCACAGCCGTGCCGATGAGAATGGCGAGGACCAGTGCTTCCAGCCAGACGCGCCCGAACAGGTGTTGCTCAGCCAGTTGCAACCCGAAAGCGGCCAGCGTGACGGCAATGCACAGGGCAACGCCTGGCGTATGGGCTCGCACCCAGCTCAGGATGCTGAACTCGACCGGGCGCCTTTCGGTTAAAACAGGGGACTCTAGCGGGGTTGACATCGCGCTCTCGATATTTCAGTGCTCAGGGAGATGAGCAAGTATCGCGATGACGGGCTCTATATTCCAACGCGGAATATAGAACGTATTGATCGGTTATATAGAACGATGCTCGAGATGACGGTCGGACGCTCACACCGCCTGGCGGATCACGCGGAGCAGTGCGCCCACAGGCAGCGCTTCCGCAGACGGGAACTGCATCACGCTTTACGGCGCCGCGTGTATCGCCTTGCGCTTCGCAAGCCCGCCGACGCCATGCTTGCCGCCGTAATGAAATCGTTGACCCGATACTCCGGTTGCGCATCGAAACCGCCGATGCGGCCGAGTCTGGCGAGATCTTCCGCGAAGCCGGCCGTCTCGTTGAACTGCGGCGCAATGAATGACAACCCTCGCAACTGGGAAGCCTTCACGGCTTTCGCGCGCACGCGCGAGTGGGCTGTCCGCCGGCAGGGCAACCAGCAGGCGTTCGCGCTGCACGACTTTGGCTGTGACCCCGTCGGGCTGGCTTCTTCGTCGATTGCGAGAGTATCGGACCGGGAAGTGACGACGCACCCAGGCAGTACGAGAAATAACGCCAGCGCCCGCGTCAGCCAGCCGCCTCCAGCCGGAATACGGCAACCTGCCGCCCAAGCTCCCGTGAGTGTTGATCGAGCGCCTGTGCGGCCGCGCTCGCCTGCTCGACGAGCGCGGCATTTTGCTGCGTAACCGAATCCATGAGACCAAGCGCCGCGTCGACCTGCTCAAAGCCCGTGCGCTGCTCGTCAGCTGCATCGACGATCCCGTTCATGATCGCCGCGAAACGCTCCGAGGCCTGAAGCACGTCATGCATCGCGTGCCCGGCGTCGACGACCAGCGCGGTGCCATCGGCCGCCGCGCTGACCGAATCCGCGATCAGCTGGCCGATTTCCTTCGCAGCCGTCGATGCATGCTGCGCAAGCTCGCGTACCTCGGCGGCGACAACCGCGAAACCCCGTCCCTGGGCGCCGGCACGCGCCGCCTCGACCGCCGCATTGAGCGCCAGAATGTTGGTCTTGAACGCTATGCCCTCGATGATGCCGGTGATATCGGCGATCCTGCGCGAACCCGTATCGACGCGGGTCATCGTGCCGCGCATCCGGTCGATTACCTCGTTGCCGTTCTGTGCGGCGAGCGATGCTTCCCCGGCGAGCGTTCGGGCCTGCTGCGCATGCTCGACGTTCTGCCTGACGGTTGCGGTCAGCTCGCTCATGCTGGCCGCGGTCTCTTCCAGCGAGGCAGCCTGCTCTTCGGTGCGTGACGACAAATCGAGCGTTCCAGCCGCAATCTCGTGAGTCGCCACACCGATCGACTGGCAACTGCCGCGCACCGCGTCCACCGTCTGCGCAAGCTGCGCCTGCATCGCACGAAGGCCCTGCAGCAGCATCCCCATCTCGTCCCCGCGATGGCTTGCGATATGCCGGCTCAAATCTCCCGTGGCGATCGCATCGAAATGCGCGAGTGCATCCTTTAACGGTGTCATGATCGCGCGGCGCAATGAGACCCAGCTCCATACCGCGGCCAGTACGCCAGACACGATCATCGCCACCGAGGCCACGAAGAATGCCCTGAAATACCGTTGGGCATCTTCGTAACTGCGCTTCGCATTCGCATACAGCGTGCGCTTCAACTGTTCGTTCGCGGCGCTCATGTCGTTGAAGAGCGGACTGAGCTGTGAGGTGCCGATGCGCTCGGCCGTCGCACGGTCATGCGCCTTGAGTGCGTCGATAAATGCGCTCATCGCCTGGCGCATCGCGTTGCGGCGCCCGCTCGCCGCGTCGATGAACGTCTCCTCGCCCGCTTCGTGCGGCTCGTCGACGAAGCGACGCCATGCGTCGTCGGACTGCCGGAAAAACTCGCTCGCGTGCTGGATCTGATTCTGGGCACGCACATCGTCGAGCTGCACCATCGCCCCACCGAGCACGAGCCGTGTGCGCGCGATCAGCAGTTCCGCGTCTCCGATATGAATGGCGGCAGTCAGCTTGTTTTCGTAAGTATCGCGAGTCGCACGGTTCGCGCGGTAGCCGCCGGCGAGTCCGATCGCACCGATCGCAAGCATCAGCACGGCCAGCACGCCGACCGTGAGCGCGATACGCGCCTGGAGCGACAGCGACCTGCCGCGCCCGGCTGCGCGCATCGGGACGACATCGTCGCGGGGCGAAACTGCATCGGCTATCAGGGTTTGCGTCATGGGAGTGAGCCTGTCGTTCGTGTTCTTTCGTGATCTGACTGATGTCGTGAGGGTCATCCCGACTGTGTTGCGCAACGGTTCATCGCAGCCAGGGCGAGCGTTGCAGATGGGTGGCCTCGAACTCGCGAATCCGGTCGGCGAACACAAGCGTCGCACCGGTTTCGTCGAGTCCTTCGAGCAGCAGCGTTTTCAGCGCGGGCGCAATGTCGAACGACAGCGCGTCGCCGGCCGGCGTGGTCACGGTCTGCGACGCGAGGTCGACGTGCAGCCGGAAACCGGGTGTCGCCTCGACGTCGCGCAACAGTCGTTCAATCCGCGCCGCGCCGAGCACGACGGGCAGCAGGCCGTTCTTGCAGCAGTTGTTGAAGAAGATATCGGCGAAGCTTTCCGCAACCAGCACGCGAAAGCCGTATTGATGAAGCGCCCACGGCGCGTGCTCGCGCGAACTGCCGCAGCCGAAGTTGCGCCGTGTCAGCAACACCGACGCCTCCGCGTATCGTGGCAGATTCAGTACAAAATCCGCCTCGGGCTGACGTGTTCCGGCCGGCTTGCCGTAGTAGCCCGGGTCACGATAGCGCCACGCGTCGAACAGGTGGGGACCGAAACCGGTGCGCGCAATCGACTTCATGAACTGCCTGGGGATGATCGCGTCGGTGTCGACGTTCTCACGATCGAGTGGCGCAACGAGCCCTTCGTGGCTGACGAACGGTTCCATCATCGCCCTCCCGCCGCGGCGAGCAGCGTGCGCACGTCGGTGAAGCGACCCGCGAGCGCCGCCGCGGCAGCCATCGCGGGGCTCACGAGATGCGAACGGCCGCCTGCACCCTGGCGGCCTTCGAAGTTCCGGTTCGAGGTCGAGGCGACGCGCTCGCCCGGTTCGAGCCGGTCGGGATTCATCGCGAGACACATCGAACAGCCCGGCTCGCGCCATTGAAAACCGGCCGCACCGAAAACTTCGTGCAGCCCCTCCTCCTCGGCATGCCGCTTGACCGCCTGTGACCCCGGCACCGCGAGCGCGAGTCGCACGTTCGGTGCAATCCGGCCGCCGGCCGCACGCAGCACATTGGCCGCCGCACGCAGGTCCTCGATGCGTCCGTTGGTACATGAGCCGATGAACACCTTGTCGATCGCGATCTCGCTCATCGGTGTGCCGGACACGAGACCCATGTAGTCGAGTGCGCGTGCATACGACGCGCGCCGGCCCGGATCGTCGACGCGCTGTGGATCGGGCACGCACTGGGCGATGCCGACGACCATTTCGGGCGAGGTCCCCCACGTCACCTGCGGCGAAAGACCGGAAACGTCAAGCCGGAATTCGGCGTCGAAGCGTGCGTCGTCATCCGAACGCAACTGGCGCCAGACGCGCGCCGGGCGCTCCCAGTCGGCGCCCCGCGGCGCATAAGGCCGCGCGCGGCAATAGTCGAGCGTGATGTCGTCGACGGCGATCAGACCCGCGCGTGCACCCGCCTCGATCGACATGTTGCACAAGGTCATGCGCCCTTCCATCGACAGCGCGCGCACCACGGGCCCCGCGAATTCGATCGCATAGCCGGTGGCCCCCGCCGTGCCGAGCTTGCCGATCAGCGCAAGTGCCACGTCCTTCGCGACACAGCCCGCAGGCAACGTGCCGTCGATCGTCACCCGCATCGTGCGGCTGCGCCGCGTGAGCAGGGTCTGCGTGCCAAGCACGTGTTCGATCTCCGACGTGCCAATGCCGAACGCGAGGGCACCAAACGCGCCATGCGTGCTCGTATGCGAATCGCCGCAGACGATGGTCATGCCCGGCAGCGTGCTGCCGAGCTCGGGCCCGACGACATGGACGATGCCCTGGCGCTCGTCGTCCATGCCGAAATGCGTGATGCCGCTACGCGCGCAGTTCGCGCGCAACGCATCGACCTGGATGCGCGACACCGGATCGGCGATGCCCGCGCGCCGGTCGGTGGTCGGTACGTTGTGGTCCGCGACCGCGAGACTGCCCGACGGCCGCCACACCGGGCGCCCTTGCAGCCGCAATGATTCAAATGCCTGCGGACTCGTCACCTCGTTGAGCAGATGCCGGTCGATATAGAGCGTCACCGTGCCGTCCGCATCGGTGCGAACCGTATGGGCGTCGAAAATCCTGTCGTAGAGCGTCTGGCTCATCGGAATGGGTCCTGGCGATGACCGGGCCGCCCGGCCGCCGGCATCGCCGTTGCAGGGGTGTCCCGGAATCCTGTGGAGTTGGCTGCCTCGATGCGCAGCTATCGCGCTCGTCGCGCGCTGCTCACGAATCGCCCAGCGCGGAGTGCCGCAATGGATCGACGACGGTTGTCTGGGCAGCACGCTGCGCGCCGAAACGCGTGCGGTACAGAAGCGCGAGCACGGCCGAAAACACGGCGACGATCAGGAACAGCAGCGCCGCGGCATGAAACAGCTGCGCGACAGGCAGATGCATCGACAACAACAGGCCGCCGATGACCGGCCCCGACACCGAGCCGATCTTGCCCACCGAGATCGCACTGCCGACACCCGCCGAACGGAACGCGGTCGGGTAGATCATGCCGGCTACCGCATAGAGGCCGTATTGCGCCCCGACCACGCAAAAGCCCGTCGCGAACACGGCCAGCATCAGCCATCCCTCGGACGAGCCGTGGCCGAGCAGCGCAACGACCGGACAGCCGATCGCGGGCAGCGAAATGATCGCCAGCACGCCGTGCCGGTCGACGAAGCGGCACAGGATCAACCCGCCGAGTACGCCGCCGACCGAGAACATCGTCGTGATGATGCCCGCGCCGCCCGGGTCGATGCCGAGGCCTTCCATCAGGATCGGCAACCAGTTCTGCAGGAAATAGAGCGCCATCGAGTTCACGATGAACACGATCCAGAGGAGCGGCGTGATCGCGGCGAGACCGTCCGAGAAAATCAGCTTCAGCACGAAGCGCGGCTTTTCCTGCACTTCGCCCGCGACGAACTGCGCGTCGGACGGAATCTGCAGTTCGGGACGCAGCCGCGCGACGAGTTTGCGCACCGTCTCGACGCTGCGCTGCCGGACAACCAGCAGCTTCGCCGATTCGGGCAGCGTGAAGATCAGCAGCACCGCCACCAGCAGCGAGCCCACGCCGCCCAGCACGAACATGACGGGCCAGCCGAAGCGTGAAATCAACGCCGACGAGACGAGCCCGCCCGAACCCGCGCCGATCGAGAAGCCCGAAAACATCAACGTGACCCACGTCGCGCGCAGGCGTTTCGGCGCGTATTCAGCGACGAGCGCGACAGAATTGGGAATCACGCCGCCCATGCCGATGCCGGCAAGAAAGCGCAGCAGCATCAGTTCGTGCAGCGAGGTAGCCCATACCGATACGAGCGTGAGCGCGCCGAAGAACAGGCCGCCCAGAATAATCGCCTTCTTGCGGCCGAGCCGGTCGCCAAGATAGCCGAAGACAAATGAACCGATCAGCGTGCCGAACAGGCCGGCGCCGAACACGGATCCGAAGGCCCCGCGCGCGACGTGCCATTCCTTGATGATCGCGGGCGCCGCAAACGAGACAGCGGTCTGGTCGTAACCGTCCATCAGCATGATGAGGAAACACCAGAACAGCAGACCGACGGCGAACCGCCCCGTCTTCTGCTCTTCTATCAGTGTCGCGATGTTGAAAGTCCGGTCTGCTTGCATGTATCTTCCATTTGCTCGTCGTCAGGCGAGGCCCCTTGCCGGGATGCGTGTGCCTGTGCCATTGCTCTTCATGCCTCGCGGCACCGCCGCCCGCGGAGTCACAATATATGACGTCGCGGGCAACGGCAGAATCAAAAAGTCGCGATGAAGAGATAGAAAAAAGTGAATAAAGCCGTCGCCATCCTCATCTCACCGCTCCATATCGCCTCCACATCAGAACATGTGATTGACGCCAATCCGCGCCACGGTCTGGCTACCCGTGCTCGACGCGTTATAGCCAAACTGCGCCGCCTGCGCGTTCGGCCCCGAGGCCCGCTCGAAGCCGACGCCCGCGTAGATCTGCGTGCTCTTCGACAGATAGTGGGTCAGGAACAGGTTGTACTGGTTGAACGCCAGATCCTCGAACGTCGAATGATCGAATGAGAGACCGAGAATATAGAAACGCGCGCCTCCGCTCAGATCGATGTTCACGCCGGCCTGGTAATTGTGCAGCGACGCCGAGCCCTGGCTGTTTTCGAGCTTGACGTCCGAATACGTGGCATGGGGCGTGAAGTTGCCGATCTTCACCGAGCCGGCGATCGCGAGCGTGCTGTAGCGGCTCGCGTTGAACGACGTGCCCGCGCCCAGCTTCTGGCCGAGCAGCGAGGTGATGCTGAAGGTGCCGAATACATCGGCCGTACGGTTGTGCGACATCGTGTATGCAGCGCCGATCCTGACGACCCCGTTCCCGTACTGCGCACCGGCGCTGTACTGCCGCCCGGCGCTAAAGTCGCCTGACTGGTTGCCGAAGCCATTCATCACGCCCGCCTGAAAGCCGCGGTAGTTGATCGTCTCGTACTTCACGGCATTGTTCATCGCATGCGTGTTGGCGAGACCGTCGAGGTTGCCCGGCGTGTAGAACGACGAGATGCCCGGCACTGAGTTGTTCAGCGCCCCGACGTACTGGTACACGTAGTCGTTGATGTTGCCGAGGCTCAGCGAACCCCAACGGTCATTGGAGACACCTACGTACGCGTTGCGATTGAAGAAGCTGGTCGGATTGATCTGCGCGCCCGTGTTGCTCAGGAAGCCCGATTCGAGCCGGGCGAACGCCGTGTTGCCGCCGCCCAGGTCTTCCTTGACGAGAAAGCCGAAGCGGTCGGGCGTACGTTTGCCGGCGGACTCCTGGATCAGGCTCTTGCCCTTCGAATTCGATACATAGTCGATGCCGGCATCCACGCTGCCGTAGATCGTGACGGACGACTGCGCCCAGGCGGGACAGCTCAGGAGCGCGGCGCAGGCGCCGGCGATTAAACGTGTTCTCAACGGTAGTCTCCAATATTTTTATCAGCCACCGGACGCTGGCTGGCGTCGGCACTTGCGCGCATCACGAAGGGTCTGCTGCCGCGGTGCATTTCACACACCGCCCCTTCTGCATGCTGCGCGAAGTGTAGCCGCTTCATTTCCGCTTTTGAATCGCGAATTGTTTATCAATTAATAGAACAAAATGAATACTGGGCCAGGGTATTTACCAGTCTGCCTTCAAAATACGTATTACACCGCTTTAGCAATGCGTATTTACCGTGCTAACATCCGCCGCGTTAACGCGCTGAAACAACCGCATATCGGAGATATCAGAATGCAGATCAGAGCATTACCGCCCCGGCGCATGATCGTGGGCATTAGCGGCGCGTCCGGCGTCCTGTATGGAGTGAGACTGCTGCAGCTACTCCGGCAGCTCGACATCGAGTCGCATCTGGTGATGAGCCGGTCGGCCCAGGTCACACTGGCGCACGAATCCACCTACAGCGTCGCCGACGTGCGCGCGCTCGCCACCGTCAGCTATTCGAACACCGACATCGGCGCCGCGATCTCGAGCGGCTCGTTCCCGGTCGCGGGGATGATCGTGGCGCCCTGCTCGATCAAGACGCTGTCCGAAGTCGCGACAGGCGTGACGAGCGGCCTGCTGTCGCGCGCCGCTGACGTCACACTGAAGGAGCGCCGCCGGCTCGTGCTGATGGTGCGCGAAACACCGCTCCACCTCGGCCATCTGCGCAGCATGACGAGCGTGACCGAAGCGGGCGCGATCGTCTATCCGCCCGTGCCGGCCTTCTACGCCAACCCCGAATCGCTCGACGACATGGTCGATCACACCCTCGGCCGCGTACTCGACCTGTTCGGCATCGAGACTTCGGTGGTGCATCGCTGGGGCATGTGAGTACATGGCGAGGCATTGCGTCCGCTGCCTCCCCGATTATCAAAATTGATTAATGATTCATTCGGATTATTTTGCTTCTTTAGTGCCAGGCGTTGATTTAAAGTCCTTCCATTGTCATCGGGACCGGCATTTAAAAGATTTATCGATTGATTGATAAATTAACCCGATAAAAGGCGCCCACCACACAAAGAGGTTGAATCGTCGAATGAAGATCGTTATTGCAGGTGCCGGTATCGGCGGATTGACGGCCGGAGCCGCTTTGCTGAAAAAAGGCTTCGATGTCACCATTCTCGAACAGGCGCAGGCGCTAAAGGAAATCGGCGCGGGCGTTCAGCTCAGTCCGAATGCGACGCGCGTGCTGTACCGGATCGGTGTCGGCGACACCCTCGAAGGACTCGCCTGCGAGCCCCCCGGCAAGCGTGTACGACTCTGGAACACCGGTCAGACATGGCGCCTGTTCGATCTCGGCGCAGCCTCGCGCGAAGTGTACGGCTACCCCTATTTCACGCTGCATCGCGCCGATCTGCATCAGGCGCTCGCCGATGCCGTGTACGCGCTCAGTCCGGATGCGATCCGGCTCGGCGAAAAAGTCGAAGGCATCAGGCAGACCGGCGGCAAGGTCGAAGTGCAGACGGTCGCGGGCACGGTGTACGAGGCCGATCTGCTGATCGGCGCGGACGGCGTCCACTCGCGGGTGCGCCGCGCGCTGTTCGGTCCCGACGAGCCGGTTTATTCGGGCGTCATGGCATGGCGCGGCGTGATCGATGCCGAAGCGCTGCCCGAACATCTGCGCACCGCCTACGGCACCAACTGGGTCGGCCCCGGCGCGCACGTCATCCATTACCCGTTGCGCGGCCACAAGCTCGTCAACTTCGTCGGCGCGGTCGAACGCTCGGGCTGGCAGGTCGAATCGTGGTCCGAGCGCGGCACGCTTGCGGAATGCCTGAGCGATTTCCAGGGCTGGCACGAAGACGTCCGCACGCTGATCTCGGCGATCGACATTCCGTATAAATGGGCCTTGATGGTGCGCGAACCGATGGCGCGCTGGAGTTCAGGCAACGCCACGCTGCTCGGCGACGCCTGTCATCCGACCTTGCCGTTCCTCGCCCAGGGCGCCGGCATGGCAATCGAGGACGGCTACCTGATCGCACGCTGCCTTGCACGCTACGAAGACGATTTGCCGCGCGCGCTGGCCCGCTACGAAGCGCTACGGCTCGAACGTACCGCACGCGTGGTGCGCGGATCGGCGGCGAACACCACGCGCTTTCACAATCCGCAACTTGCGCACGCGGAAGGCGCAGCCGAATACGTCGATCGCGAATGGAGCGAGGAGCGCGTCAAGGAGCGCTACAACTGGCTGTTCGAATACAACGTGGATACGGTCGAAGTCTGATCGCCTTCACCGCACAAGGAGACACCGTATGTCCACCCTCCCCCCGATTCTCGGCCTGCATCATTTCGCCTGGCGCTGCCGCAATGCCGAAGAGACGCGTCACTTCTACGAAGACGTGCTCGGCCTGCGACTGGTTCACGTGATCCGCCTCGACCGCGTGCCGAGCACCGGCGAATATTGCCCATACGTGCACGTATTCTTCGAAATGGCGGATGGCTCCAACATCGCCTTCTTCGATCTCGGCGACGACACGGCCGCGGAGCCATCGCCGAATACGCCGCCGTGGGTGAACCACATCGCGCTGCGCCTGTCGTCACTCGACGAACTCGAAACGATGAAGCAACGCCTGATCGAACACGGCATCGAAGTGCTCGGCGTGACCGATCACCACTTCGTGCGCTCGATCTATTTCTTCGACCCGAACGGCTTCCGTCTCGAACTGACGGTACCGGTGGCGCCCGCCGAAACGCTGGCCGGCTATAGAATGCAGGCTCGCTCCGCGCTCGACGCGTGGACGGAAGAACGACAAAACGCGGTATCGGAGACGCGTTCGGCATGACTACCCTGAATTCCACACACGATCCAGCCCGGCGCAGCTGGATCGAATCGGCCAATCTGCCCGGCGCGGATTTCCCGGTTCAGAACCTGCCGTTCGGCGTTTTCGAGCGCGACGGTAAAGCGCGCTGCGGCGTCGCGATCGGAGAGCACGCCGTCGACCTGCGTGCGCTGCATGATGCCGGGCTGCTTGACGGCGACGCCGCGCTCGCCTGTGCCGCGGCTGGCGGCGACAGCCTGAAGCCGTTGATGGCGATGGAGCCGCGTTACGCGAGCGCGCTGCGCCGCGCGCTATCCGACCTGCTGCGTAGCGACGCGCCGCAACTCGCCCGCATCCAGCAGCGCGCCGACGCGCTGCTGCCGCGTCTGGCCGACGTGACGCCGCGGTTGCCGTGCGAGATCGGCGACTACACCGATTTCCTGACGTCGCTGCACCACACCGAACGGCATGGCCGCTACAAGGGCCTGGCCGATCCGTTGCCGGCCGCGTTCAAGTCGCTGCCGATCGCCTATCACGGCCGCGCCTCGTCGCTGCGTGTGAGCGGCGGCGACGTGCGCCGCCCGCACGGCCAGTATCGCGACGCACATGGCGAAGTGCGTTTCGGCCCGGCGCCCGCGCTCGATTTCGAACTCGAGCTGGCGGCGTTGATCGGCCGCGGCAACCCGCTCACGCAGCCGGTTCCGGTCGATGCGGCGCGCGATCATATCTTCGGCTATTGCCTGTTGAACGACTGGTCCGCGAAGAGCATTCAATGGTTCGAGCAGGTGCTCGGCCCGTTTCTCGGCAAGAGTTTTCATTCGAGCCTGTCGCCGTGGATCGTCACCGGGGAAGCGCTGGCGCCATTCCGCAAGCCGGCTGCACCACGCGGCGCGGGCGATCCGGCGATCCTGCCGCACCTCCATGGCGCGCTCGATCAGGCAAGCGGCGGCCTCGATCTCGAACTCGAAGCGCTTCTGTCGACCGCGCGGCTCCGCGAAGCCGGTGCGGCACCTGTGCGGATCACGCAAACGCATCTCGACAACCTGTACTGGACCTTTGCGCAGATGGTCGCGCATCACACCAGCAACGGCTGCAATCTGCGCACCGGCGACCTGCTCGGCAGCGGCACGATTTCCGGCGCCGCCGACGTATCGCGCGCCTGCCTGACCGAACTGAGCAACGCGGGCAAGAACCCGCTCGCCCTGCCCAACGGCGAAACCCGCACGGCGCTCGAGGACGGCGACGAAATCGTGCTGCGCGCACGGGCCAGCAGGCCCGGCGCGGTGACGATCGGCTTCGGCGAATGCCGCGGGCGGATCGCACCGGCGCTCGAACTGAACTATCCCGACGCGCCCGTGCGCCACGAGGAGTCGCACGCATGACGACGCTCAACGGCTTCGTGCAACTCGGCCATGGTCCGCGCAAGGTGTTCGTGCTGAGCGGCTGGTTCGGCAGCTCGAAGGACTGGCAGGCGCTGACGCCGGCGCTCAACCTCGACAGCTTCACCTACGTGTTCTTCGACTACCGCGGTTACGGCCGCTCGCTGGAACGCGACGGCGAATTCACCTTCGAGGAAGCCGCGCAGGACGTGCTCGTACTCGCCGACCATCTCGACTGGGATCGCTTCAGCCTGATCGGCCATTCGATGGGCGGCATGGCGATGCAGCGCGTGCTGCTCGCGGCGCCGCAGCGGGTCGAACGGATGGCGGGTGTGTCGGCCGTTCCCGCGTGCGGTTCGCGGATGGACGAGACGCGTGTCGCCGGGTTTCGCGCCGCGGTCGACGACGTCGCCAGACGCGCCGCGATCATCGCGTACTCGACCGGCAATCGTCTCGCGCCGCGCTGGAGCGCGCACCTGGCCGGCGAATCGGCAAGGCTGTCGAGCCGCGAAGCATTCGCGGGCTATCTGCCGCAGTGGGCGATGCACGACTTCTCCGCTGAGGTCGCGGGCAACACGGTGCCCGTGAAGCTCTTTATCGGCGAGCACGATCCGACGCTCACCGCCGGATTGATGACCCGCACGTGGCTCGCGTGGTATCCGCGTGCCCAGCTCGAAACGCTGCGCAACGCGGGACACTACGCGATGTATGAAGTACCGGTCGCGCTTGCCACGGCGCTCGAAGACTGGCTGAAACAGACGGCCTGACCATACCGGCCGCGTGCCGTGGTCCGGCCCGCGACTGCAGGAGACTCCATGTACGAGACCACCTACCTTCGGGCAAGCTCACTGGACGAAGCGCTCGCCTGGCTGCGCGAACATGAGGAAGCCCGCCCGCTGTCCGGCGGCATGACGCTGATCCCCACCCTCAAGCAGCGGCTCGCGGCGCCCTCGCATCTGCTCGATCTCACGCGGATCGAGGCGTTGCGCGGCATCAGCGTGGCCGACGGCGTGCTGCGGGTCGGCGCGCTGACGAAACATGCCGAAGTCGCGGCTTCGCCAGTGGTCGCCGCGGCGATCCCGGCGCTCGCGCAACTGGCCAGTGTGATCGCCGATCCCCAGGTGCGCAATCGCGGGACGATGGGCGGCTCGGTCGCGAACAACGATCCGGCAGCGGACTACCCGTCGGCGGTGCTGGCGCTCGATGCCAGGGTGGTCACTTCAGCGCGGCGCGTCGCCGCCGACGATTTCTTCGTCGACACCTTCGAAACCGTGCTCGGTGCCGATGAACTGGTGACGGCGCTCGAATTCGCGATCCCGTTGCGTGCCGCCTACGCAAAGTTTCGCCAGCCGGCTTCGGGTTACGCCGTGGTCGGCGTTTTTATCGCGCAGTACGCCGATGCGGTGCGCGTTGCCGTGACCGGCGCGGGCGCTTCGGTGTTCCGCTGGTCTGACGCCGAAGCGGCACTGTCGGCTGATCTGTCGGAAGCGTCGCTGGCCCCGCTCAAGGTCGACCCGTCGACGCTGCCCGACGACGACAACGCCTCCGCCGCGTATCGCGCGCATCTGATCGAAACCTACACACATCGCGCCTTACAGGCGCTGCTCGCGCAATCGTTGCGCCAGCCCGCTTAATTCAGGAGACACAAGGATGGAATTCACCGGATCGCAGACCATCGCCGCATCGCGCGAAGCGGTATGGAAAGGATTGAACGACGCGGCCGTGCTGCAGGCATGCGTGCCCGGCTGCGAGGCGTTCACGGCGGACAGCGACGACGAGTTCAAGGCCGTCGTGGTCGCGTCGGTCGGCCCCGTCAAGGCCCGCTTCAAGGGCACGCTGCTGCTTTCCGAACGCGATGCGCCGAACGGCTACCGGATCGTCGGTCAGGGCGAAGGCGGCATTGCCGGTTTCGGCAAGATGACCGCGGCCGTGATGCTCGCCGACGCGCAGGAAGGCGGCACCCTGCTCACCTACGTCGCCGAGGCGCAGGTCGGCGGCAAGCTCGCGCAGATCGGCTCGCGGCTCGTCACATCGGTCGCGAACAAGCTGGCGAGCGAGTTCTTCAAGCGCTTCAACGCCACGCTGAGCGCGCCGGCGGATGCCGTCGACGCGCAGTGAGCTTTGTTCCGGCGTGCCGCTGCGTGCGCGCGTCCGGACGACACAGAACAGGGTGAACCATGGTTGAAGTCCAATTGCAGGTCAACGGCGTCGAAGTCCGGCGCGAAGTGCCCGACCACACGCTGCTGGTCGAATTTCTGCGCGAGACGCTGCGTCTTACCGGCACGCACGTCGGCTGCGACACGAGCCAGTGCGGCGCATGCACGGTCAATCTCGACGGCGTGTCGGTGAAGTCGTGCACGGTACTGGCCGCCCAGGCGAGCGGCGGCACGGTCGCGACCGTGGAAGGATTGCGCGCGGGCGCAGGCAGGACACTCCATCCGGTACAGAACGCGTTCGTTCAGTGTCACGGATTGCAATGCGGCTTCTGCACGCCCGGCATGATCATGTCCGCCGATTTCTATCTGCGCGAGGCACCCGCGCTCGACGACGAGAGCATCTGTCACGCGCTCGAAGGCAACATCTGCCGCTGTACCGGCTATGTCAACATCGTCGAGGCGGTGCGTCACGCCGCCCGCGAGATGTATCCGGAACTGGTTGGCACGCAGCAGGAGGGCCAGCACTCATGATCGGCAAACCGATACCGCGCGTCGAAGACCTTCGCTTCGTGACCGGCAAGGGCCAGTACACCGACGATCTGCACGTCGACGGCCAGCTATACGCGGCCTTCCTGCGTTCGCCGCACGCGCATGCGGCGCTGCGTTCGGTCGACGTCTCGGCCGCTCGCGAAGCACCCGGCGTGATCGCTGTATTGCTCGGCCAGGACTATCTCGACGACGGCTTCCAGGGTGTCGACCACGTACCCAATCCGGTCGACGCGGTGGATGCGACCAGGAAGGCGTTCCTGACTTCGCTGACCGGTTCGATCTTCAATCAATTCCATATCCCGTTGCCGGTCGACCGTGTTCGCTACGTCGGCGAGGCGATCGCGATGGTGATCGCCGAAACGCCGCTGCAGGCGCGCAACGCGACAGAACTGATCGAGGTCGATTACGACGCGCTCGACGCTGTCGTCAACGGCGCCGATGCGATGCGCGACGACGCCCCGCAGCTATGGGAAGGCGCGCCCGGCAATCTGTGCTTTCAGACCCAGATCGGCGAGCGCGAGACCGCACGCGCGATTCTGGCGAACGCCCATCACGTGGTGCGGCGCGAGTTTCATCACAGCCGCGTCGTCAACTGCCAGATGGAGCCGCGCAGCGCGATCGGCGCGTACGACGCGCAGACCGATGCGTACACGCTGATTTCGGGCAGCCAGGGTGCGGTGCGCCAGAAGCTGTGCCTCGCGGCCGCGCTGAAGGTGCCGCCGTCGCAGGTGCGCGTGGTGTGCCCCGACACTGGCGGCGGTTTCGGCCCGCGCTCGTTCATCTATGTCGAGCAGCTCGCGGTGGTATGGGCCGCGCGCCGCGTGGGACGCCCCGTCAAATGGACGAGCGATCGCAGCGAAGCGTTCCTGTCCGACTATCAGGGCCGCGACGCGATCATCCGCTCGGCAATCGGCTTTTCGAAGGACGGCCGCATTCTGGCTATCGACAACGAATGGATCGGCAACGTCGGCGCGCATACCGTGTCGTACGTGCCGATGTCGAACGGCACGCGCATCATGACGACCGTCTACGATGTGCCGGTCGCGGCGGTCCATGTGAGCGCGGTGCTGACCAACACCGTGCCGACCGCGCCGTATCGCGGCGCGGGGCGCCCCGAAGCGACCCACGTGATGGAGCGCATGCTCGATCTCGCGGCGGACGAACTGGGCCTCGAGCGCGCCGAGATCCGCCGCCGCAATCTGGTTTCGCATGACAAGCTGCCGTACCTCAGCCCGATGGGCCTGACCTACGACAGCGGCGAGTTCGCGCGCAACATGGAACGCGCGCTCGTGCTCGCGGAGTGGGACAGCTTCGAGGCGCGGCGCGCGGCCTCGCATGCGAACGGCAAACTGCGCGGCATCGGCCTCGCGAATTACATCGAGTCGCCGGTCGGCGCGCCGCGCGAGCGCATCGAACTGACCGTGCTGCCGGACGGCCGCGTCGATATCGTGTCGGGCACGCAATCGACCGGCCAGGGCCACGAAACCACCTTCGCGCAGGTGATCGCGCAACATCTGGGCGTGCCGATGCAGGCCGTGACGCTGCGCACCGGCGACACCGCGTTCGTGAGCGTCGGCGGCGGCAGCCACTCGGACCGCAGCATGCGGCTCGGCGGCATGCTGCTCGTCGACACCGCCGCGCAGATCGTCGCGACCGGCAAGCGCGTCGCCGCCGTGCTGTTCGGCACGACACCGGAACAGATCCGGTTCGCCGACGGCGATTTTGTCGATGACGCATCGGCGCGCCGCATCGGCCTTTTCGACGTAGCCGGCCAGATCGCCAGCGACGGCCTGCCCGGCGACGCCGCGACGAGGAAGCTCCATGCCGCGGCCGAGGTCAACGCGCGCGTGCCCGCGCACCCGACCGGCGCGGCGGTCTGCGAACTCGAAGTCGATCCGGACACCGGCATCGTCACGCTGCTCAACTACACCTCGGTTGACGACGTCGGCCAGCCGATCAATCCGCTGATCGTCGAAGGCCAGGTGCATGGCGGCCTCGCGCAGGGCATCGGCCAGGCGCTGTCCGAGGGGTGCTATCTGGACCGCGAGACGGGCCAGGTGCTGACCGGCTCCTACATGGATTACGGCATGCCGCGCGCCGGCGCGGTGCCGCCGCTGCGCGTCGAATTGACCGAAGACCCGACGCACGGCAATCCGCTGCGCGTGAAGGGCGGCGGCGAAAGCGGCATCACGCCCGCCACCGCCACGATCTTCAATGCGCTCGCCGATGCCCTCAGGGAATCCGGCAAGGAAGAACTCGCGATGCCCGCCACCCCCAAGGTGGTCTGGGAATTTATCCACCGGCCCGCAGCCTGAAGGAATCCGTCATGTCTACTGAATTCGTTGCCATCCATCGAAACGGCCCACTCGTCGAAATCGTGCTCGACCGTCCGGAGAACGGCAATCTGATCAACGCGGAAATGAGCGATGCGATCATCGCGGCCGTCTCGTCGCTCGACGACGAGGTGAAGCTCGTGCGTATCGGCAGCAGCGGCGCCGACTTCTGCAAGGGCCGCCAGTCGCCGATGCCGGCCGCCGACGCAAAGCCTTCCGCGGAAACGCTGCGCCGCGTGGTCGCCGCCCCGCCGCTCGCACTCTACGATGCGCTCAAGGCGGTGCGCGTGCCGGTGATATCGGTGGTGCGCGGCGCGGCGCTCGGCGTCGGCTGTGCACTCGCCGGCGTGTGCGACGTCGCACTTGCGGCCGACGATGCCGTGTTCCAGATTCCCGAGATGGAGCGCGATATTCCACCGACGCTCGTCATGTCCGCGCTGATCGGCCGCGTGCCGGTGAAAACCGTCGCGCACATGGTCCTGAGCCGCCAGCGGCTGTCCGCCGCCGAGGCGCTGCAGGCCGGGCTCGTGAGCCGCATCGTGCCGGCGGCGAGCCTAGACGCCGAGGCGAACGCGCTCACGCAGACACTGCTCGGCTGCAGCGCGGTGACGCTGCGCGCGGTCAAGCAGTTCCTGCATCTCGCACCGGAGATGTCCGCCACCGGCGCGAGCGGCTTCGCCGCGCATCTGGCGGCCACCGCGTTGTCGGCCCGCTTCTGATTGCCCGCTTCTGATTGAATGAGGCAGCGGCGCGCGCCACGCGGACCGCCGCCTCCGAAACGACGATCCATCGACTACAACACCGCGCGACACGTTGCGCGAGGAGCCCAGATTGAGACCCAGGACAACGATCCCCTCCACCGCGGAAGGTACACCCGCCCCCGACCTCGAACAGTTCCGCCTGCGACGTTTTCTCGAATCGCTCGACGATACCGAACTCGAACGCCATGCAGCGCCGGTCGATCTCGCGGACATTGCCGCGATCATGGAAGGCAACCCGCGCGCGATCTGGTTCGAGCGGCCGTCCGGCGGCACGACGTCGCTCGCCGGCAGCGTCGCCGCGAGCCGCTCGCGGCTTGCAAAGGCATTCGACACGACCCCGCAGCGTCTGCTCGAAACGGTACGTGAACGGCTGCGCGTGAAGGGCAAGCTCGTCGAGGTGAGCCGCGACGAAGCGCCGGTCCAGCAGGTCGTGCTGACCGGCGACGACTGCGACTTCACCGCGCTGCCCGTGCATCTGCAACACGACCTGGACGGCGCGCCGTACATCTCGGCGTCGATCGACTTCGCGGTCGATCCGGAAACCGGCTGGACCAACGTCGGCATCCGCCGGCTGATGCTGCGCGGTCGCCGCACGGCCGGCATCGACCTCGTCGCGCCGTCCGACCTGCGCGCGATCGCCATCGCGCACGCGAAACGCGGCGAGCGCACGCCGATCGCATTCGCGGTGGGCACGCACCCGATCGACCACGTCGGCGCGACGATGCGCATTCCGACCGACGAACTGGAACTCGTCGCCGCGCTGCGCGGCACGCCGATGGGCGTCGTCAAATGCGTGACGAACGACCTGCTCGTTCCCGCCGACGCCGAATTCATTCTCGAAGGCTATCTGGACGAGCGCGGCCACGTCGAACCGGAAGGCCCGTACGGCGAGTTCCTCGGCTACTACGGCGGCGTGAAGACGAACCCGGTGTTCCATCTGACCGCGATCACGCACCGGCGCGACGCGGTGTTCCAGACCTGCACGATCGGCGGCCGCTCGATGGCGCGCACCGATACCGCGCAACTCGCCGCGCTGCGCACTGAAGTCACTGTGTGGCGCGCGCTCGAAACGGCGGTGCGCGAAGTGAAGGCCGTCTACGCGAACCCGGCGACGGGCGGCATGTTCAACGTGCGCATCGCGATGCAGCAGCGGGTGCCCGGCGAAGCGCGCAACGCGATCGCGGCGGTGTTCGCGTCGCTCGCGAACGTGAAGCACGTGTTCGTCGTCGATCCCGACATCGACGTGTTCTCCGACGAGCAGATGGACTGGGCCCTCGCGACGCGCTTCCAGGCCGACCGCGATCTCGTGCTCCAGGACAGCATGCGCGCGATGCCGCTCGACCCGTCGCTGCTCGGCGCGACGAAAACCGCGAAAGCCGGCTTCGACCTCACGCTGCCGCTGCTCGCGCCGGGCGCGCAGCGCGATCTCGAACACCGCGTGCCGACGCCGCCGGCCTGGCAGGGCGCGCGCTTCGATTCGCTCGAAGCAGCGCTCGAACACGGTCCGAAGCGCTTCTCCGAACTGATGGCCGCGACCGGCACGCGCGATGGCCGCGAGGTGGTGCGCTGGCTCGAGGACATCGCGCGGGAACGCGCGCTCTCGCGCGACGCCGAGGGACGCTACGCGTTCGCCTGACGCGCCGGCAACTGCCGCACGGGCGTCCCGACGTGCGGCAGCCGCTGCGGCAGACGGGATAGAATCGGGCTTGCCCAAGCCCGATACACGAAGGATCTGCTGTCGATGAACCTGTCCCTTAAACAACTCAAGGTATTTCTTGGGGTTGCAAACACGTCGAGCTTCACGAAGACCGCACAGAGCATGCATCTGAGCCAGGCGGCGCTCAGTGCGATCATCCGCGAACTGGAAACGCAGTTGCGGTGCCGGTTGCTCGAACGCACGACACGCACCGTGTCGTTGACCGAGGCGGGCCGCGTGTTCTATCCGACCGCGATGAAGATCGTCGAGACGCTCGAAAAATCGGTAACCGAACTGAACGAGCTGGGGCGCCAGAAACAATCGTCGTTGTTGCTGGGCTGCACACCGATGATCGCCGCGAGCCTGATGCCGCCGGTGCTCGCACGCTTCTCGCAGATCTATCCGAACTCGCAGATCGAACTGGTCGACCGGCCGCCGGGCGAACTGGTGCACATGGTCGAGGAAGGGCATCTCGACGCGGCATTCGGCGTGTTCTTCTCGCAGATCTCCGGCATCGACCGCGTGCCGATCTTTCCGACGCGGTTCGTTGCGGTATCGGCAGACAACGGCGCGCTGCTCGGCGCGGCCGCAGCGCGCGGCGGCATCCGCTGGACCGCCCTCGAAGGCCTGCCGTTGATCGCACTACCGAAGGACAATCCACTGCAGCGGCTGATCGAAGCGACGCTCTCGAAAGAGGAAGTGAACGTGAGCCGGCGCATCGTCGTCGGTCATCTTCAGACCGCGATCGCGATGGCGCAGGAAGGGCTCGGCATCGCGATCATGCCGTCGTTCTGCAAGCATATCTGCCGGCATTACCGTGTGAGGATCGACGCGATCCGGCCCGAGGTCGCGCTATCGTTCTACCGGATCACGCGAGTCGGCCGCGATGCACTTGCGGTACTCGACCAGTTCACCGAAATGTTCACCGAAGCCGCGCAGGAACCCGTAGCCGCCATCGCCGACGACGAGCTGGACTGAGTCACTGGCGGTACGTCATGCGGCGCACAACGCATTGACCGACGCGTCGATTTCGCGCGCCGCCTTCGCCCCCTCCACCCGGGACGCCGCCGGCAGCACCACGCCGTTCTTCGCGGCGGTCACTTCGGAGAGGATCGAGAGTGCGATTTCGGGCGGCGTACGGCTGCCGATGTAGATACCTGCCGGCCCATGTAACCGCGCGACCTCGGCTTCGGTCAAGTCAAACTCTTTCAGCCGTTCGCGCCGCGCCGAGTTGTTGCGTCGCGAGCCGAGCGCACCGACGTAGAACGAAGGCGTCTTCAACGCCTCGATCAATGCGAGATCGTCGAGCTTCGGGTCGTGCGTGAGCGCGATCACCGCGCTGCGCTCGTCAAGCTTCATGCCGAGCACCGTATCGTCGGGCATCGTGCGAACGAGCGTCGTGCCGGGTACATCCCACGTATCGGCGTATTCCTCGCGCGGGTCGCACACCGTCACCTGATAATCGAGCCCCACCGCAATCGACGCCAGATAGCACGACAACTGCCCCGAGCCGATCACCAGCATCCGGTAACGCGGACCGTGTATCGTGACGAACCGCTCGCCGTCGAACGCGACACCGTCGGTCGCCTGGGCGGCGGACAGCGTCGCGACACCGGTTGCCATGTCGAGTGTGCGCGCAACGAGCTCACCCGCTTCGACGCGACGGCATAGCGCCGAGATCCCGCGCGCATCGGACAGCGGTTCGAGCATCAGTTCGATCGTGCCGCCGCACGGCAGGCCGAAACGATGTGCGTCGTCCGCGCTGATGCCATATTTGAGTGGCTGCGGCCGGTCCGGTGTCACAGCGTGGCGGCGCACGCGGTCGATCAGATCGTCTTCGATGCAGCCACCCGATACTGAGCCCGCCACGAGGCCGTCGTCGCGAACGACGAGCATCGATCCCTCGGGGCGTGGGGACGAGCCCCACGTCTTCACCACCGTCACCAGCCACGCGCGATGGCCCGCGCCGAGCCAGCGCACGCTGGCCTTGAGGACTTCGAGATTCACGCTGTCCATGATCGTCTCCGGCTGTCGACCGGAGTTGACGCTTTAGCGCGTTACCCTGGTCCCATGCAAGTTGTTGCGGTCCACGCGGGCAACGCAAGTACACATCGCATCGGCCGACATCGCCGGGAAACGACACAAGGCCAACGACAGCAACAAGCATGAGCGCGGAATGAATACCGGACACCACGCGTCCGGGTTTGCCGTCGAGTGTAGAGAAACCGCGTTGCGCGGGGAATCAGCGATTTTCGATCAATCCATCGGGCTGGCCGATCAATGCAGCCGGGTCGTCACCGGAAATACATCGCCATAAACATTACAAATCACTTAAATAAATATATCTATATCAATACGAATATTTCATATTGCCGACAGAAGATCATGCTCGTTTGCATCGAGTACGAATTTACTCGGGGATTACCATGAAAAAGGGGAAGTTGAATCACGCACCCGTTTAACAGCCGGCGTACACTTTCGCGAAGCCCGCTCCCACGAGGCATGTGAGACACGCCGGAGACCGCGTCGCATGTATGCGGGGTACTGTGGAACAGGAGAACAACGAGATGAGCTGGACACGGGAACAGAGAAACGTCACGATTGCCGCCTATCTGGGCTGGACACTCGACGCATTCGATTTCTTTCTGATGGTTTTTATATTGAAAGATATCGCCGCCGAGTTTCATACGGAAATATCTTCCGTCACCTACGCCATTTTCCTGACGCTAATGGCGCGACCCGTCGGCGCCCTCATCTTCGGACGGCTCGCTGACCGGTTCGGCCGCCGTCCCACGCTGATGATCAACATCGCGTGTTATTCCCTGCTCGAACTGCTGTCGGGCTTTTCGCCGAATCTCGCCACCCTGCTCGTCCTGCGCACGCTCTTCGGCGTCGCGATGGGCGGCGAATGGGGCGTCGGTTCCGCGCTCACCATGGAAACCATTCCGCCCCATGCGCGCGGTTTCGTGTCCGGCCTGCTGCAGGCGGGCTACCCGAGCGGCTACCTGCTCGCTTCCCTCGTATTCGGCCAGCTCTATCAGTACATCGGCTGGCGCGGCATGTTCTTCATCGGTGTGCTGCCCGCGCTGCTCGTGCTGTACGTTCGCGCGCACGTGCCCGAATCGCCCGCATGGCAAACGATGCAGCAGCGGCCACGCCCCGGCCTCATCGCCACGCTGCGGCAGAACGCCAAGCTCTCGATCTATGCGATCGTGCTGATGACGGCGTTCAACTTCTTCTCGCACGGCACCCAGGACCTGTATCCGACGTTCCTGCGCGTGCAGCACAAGTTCGGTCCGGAGATCGTGCAGAACATCAGCATCGTGCTGAACGTCGGCGCGATTGTCGGTGGTCTCTTCTTCGGCGCGCTCTCCGAAAAGATCGGCCGCAAGCGGGCCATCTTCATCGCGGCGCTGATCGCCCTGCCGGCCCTCTGGCCGTGGGCATTCTCGACGACTCCGCTCATGCTCGCCGCCGGCGCGTTCCTGATGCAGATCTCGGTGCAAGGCGCGTGGGGCGTGATTCCGGTGCATCTGAACGAGATCTCCCCCGACGATATCCGCGCGACCTTCCCCGGTCTCGTCTATCAGCTCGGCAATCTGCTCGCCGCGATCAACGGGCCGATGCAGGCGAAGTTCGCGGAAGCGCACGGCAACAACTACGCACTGCCGATGGCACTCGTCGCGGGCATCGTGGCGGTCGTGATCGCCATGCTGATCCTGTTTAGCCGTGAACGACGCGGCATCGATATGACGCAGTCAGCCAGGGAGGTCGCGGCGCTCCACTGAACGCGACGTCCTGAACGCCGGCCCGGTGCCGGCGCGAACATCCGGCAACAGGCAGCACCCGCGCTGCTTTCACCCGTTATACGAGGCCGTTCCGATTTTGTCCGGAACGGCCTTTTTTCATTTGCACGCCACCCGACGCATGCGCTGTCGCAACGCAGCAAACAGCGGCGATCGAGCACTTTTTAGAGGCGTCCACCCACATTCCCGCTTGCTGTTAAAAGCATCGCCTTCTTATCCTGAAAAAAACGTCCGTTTCAATCGGATACTTGAATCGCCTGTTCGCGGTCGGGCGATCGACACTGGGAGGCGCAACATGGCAGTTCGCACCACAGGCCGGCTTGCCGGCGACACGAAGTCGCGCATCCTCGACGCTGCCGAAACCCTCTTCATCGAATGCGGCTATGAGGCGATGTCGTTGCGGCAGATCACGTCGCGCGCCGAGGTCAATCTCGCGGCGGTCAACTATCACTTCGGCAGCAAGGAAGCGCTAATCCACGCGATGCTGTCGCGACGCCTCGACCGGCTGAACCAGGAGCGTCTGAAGCTGCTGGACCGCTTCGACGCGATGCCCGGCTCGCGCCTCACCTGCGAACACGTGCTCGGCGCGATGTTCATTCCCGCGCTGCGGCTGTCGCGCGATCCGCAGGTCGGCGGCAAGGCGTTCCTGCGGCTCCTCGGCCGCGCCTATACCGATCCTTCCTCGTTCATTCGCGACTTTCTCGCGGCGCATTACGAGTCTGTCGCGATGCGTTTCTTCGACGCGTTCCAGCGCGCGCTGCCGCATCTGCCGCGCGAGGAACTCGGCTGGCGTCTGCACTTCGCGATCGGCGCGCTGTCCGGCGTGCTGGCCGGCACGGACACCGAGAGTCTCATCGCCGGGTTCTCGCAGGGCAAGTCGATGAACGACCTGCAACTGATCGCGCGCCTCGCTTCGCTGATGGTGTCCGCGCTGAAGGCACCGCTGCCGGATGCTTCGCAGTTCGCCGCGTTCGCCGCTGTCCTTGGCGATGCCGCCGACGGCAGTGAACCCGACTGCCCAGACACGTCGCCTGCTGGTTCGGACGCGGGCGCTGCCGGTGCGTCCAGCATGCGCGACAACGCGGGTTCCGGCACAACCGCCGACGATCCGCCGCCGCACACGACCGCACCATCCGCTCAATCCGCTCAATCCGCCAGTACAGTCGAACGCGCAGTGAACCATCCGGTCTGACAGTTAAACAGGGTCGACGGGCAATCAGGAACACCCGCGCCGTTTGCGCGGACGTGCCCGATTACACCGTGAAAACAGGGAGAATTCGTCATGCAGTGGCTTATCGTTGCGCTCTTCGTCGTGAGTGCCGGGCTTGTCTTCATGCAGGCACGCGCCGCATGGTGGCTGGCGTTCATGGCCGTGTGGGTCGCCACCGCCTTCCTGACGGGTGCGGCGGGACCGGTCGCCACGACGTGCCTTGCCATCGTCCTCGTGATTCCCGCGCTCGTTCTCGCGCTAAAGCCCCTGCGCCGTTTATGGCTCACGAAGCCCGTGCTCGAAATCTTCCGCAAGATCCTGCCCGAGATGTCGCCAACCGAGCGCGACGCCATCGAAGCCGGCACTGTGTGGTGGGATGCCGCACTCTTCTCCGGGCGTCCGCACTGGGACACGCTGCTCGCTCATGGTCCGGTCACGCTCACGGCTGAAGAGCAGGCGTTTCTCGACAACGAATGCCAGCACCTGTGCGATCTCGCGAACGACTGGGAAACCAGCGCGGTCTGGCAGGATCTCTCGCCGCAAACGTGGCAGTTCATCAAGGAGAAAGGCTTCCTCGGCATGATCATTCCGAAGCAGTATGGCGGCAAGCAGTTCTCCGCGTACGCGCATTCGCAGGTCATCATGAAGCTCGCCACGCGCTGTTCGGCGGCTGCCGTTTCGGTGATGGTGCCGAACTCGCTCGGCCCCGCCGAACTGCTGATGCACTACGGCACCGAAGCGCAGAAAAATCACTATCTGCCGCGTCTCGCGAGCGGCGAGGAAATTCCCTGCTTCGCGCTGACGAGCCCGTACGCCGGTTCCGATGCGGCTGCGATTCCGGATGTGGGCATCGTCTGCGAAGGCACGTTCGAAGGCCGCGAAACGCTGGGTTTTCGCGTGACGTGGGACAAGCGCTACATCACGCTCGGACCGGTCGCGACGGTGCTCGGTCTCGCCTTTCGCGTGCGCGACCCGGACCATCTGCTGGGCGTCGACGACGAACCCGGCATCACCTGCGCGCTGATTCCAGCGACGCATCCCGGCGTGAAGATCGGTCGCCGTCACTGGCCGCTGAACGCCGTGTTCCAGAATGGCCCGAACGCCGGCCGCGACGTGTTCATTCCGCTCGACTGGGTGATCGGCGGACGCGAGCAGGTGGGCAACGGCTGGCGCATGTTGATGGAATGTCTCGCGGCGGGCCGGGCGATTTCGCTGCCGTCGTCGAACGTCGGCATGGCGAAACTCGCCGTGCGCGGCACGGGTGCCTATGCCGCGGTGCGCCGGCAGTTCCGCACGGCCGTCGGCAGGTTCGAGGGCGTGCAGGAAGCGCTCGGCCGCATGGGCGGCAACCTCTACGTGATGGACGCCGCGCGCCGCCTGTCGGCGCAGGCGGTCGATCTCGGCGAAAAGCCCTCGGTGATTTCGGCGATCGTGAAGTATCACATCACCGAACGCGCCCGGAAGGTCATTAACGACGGCATGGACGTCGTCGCTGGCAAGGGCATCTGCATGGGGCCGTCGAATTTCCTCGCGCGCGCCTACCAGCAGGTGCCGATCTCGATCACCGTCGAAGGCGCGAATATTCTCACGCGCTGCCTGATCATCTTCGGTCAGGGCGCGATCCGCTGCCATCCGTACGTGCTGAAGGAAATGGCCGCCACGCGGGAGGCCGATCGCCACAAGGCGCTGCGCGATTTCGACGAAGCGTTCTTCGGACACGCGAGCTTCACGCTATCGAATGCGATGCGCAGTTTCGTTTATGGGCTGACGGGTGGCGTTTTCATCGCGAAGCCGCAGCGCGCGCACGCGCCGCTCGTTCACCACTATCGCGCCGCGACGCGCATCTCGACCGCGTTCGCGCTGCTCGCCGATATTTCGATGTTCGTGCTGGGCGCCGACCTGAAGCGTCGCGAGCGCATTTCGGGGCGGCTCGGCGACGTGCTTTCGCAGTTGTACCTGATTTCGGCGACGCTCAAGCGCTTCGAGGACGAAGGCCGCCAGGAGAGCGATCTGCCGCTCGTATGCTGGGGCGTCGAGGATGCGCTGTATCGGGCGCAGCAGGCCATCGACGGCGTGCTCGCGAATTATCCGAACCGGCTCGCGGCGGGTCTGGTGCGCGTATTCGCGTTTCCGTTCGGTCTGCCGCATCGCGCGCCGTCGGACAGCCTCGGCACGGCGATTGCCGAACTGATGCAGACGCCCGGTGCGGCACGCGAGCGCCTCGTCGCTGATTCGTACGTTCCGCCGGTCGACGTCGATCCGCTCGGCTATGGCGAACTCGTGTTCGCGCTAACGCCGCGCGTCACGCAGATCGAGCAGAAGCTGCGCGAGGCCGTCAAAAGCGGCCTGATCGGGCCGATGCCGCAAAGCCTGCCCGATCTGGCCGCATGGATCGAAACCGCCGAAGGACTCGGCCTGATCGACGGCAGCGAACGCGGCGTGCTGGCCGACTATGCACGCTACGGCGCGGAAGTCGTCAAGGTCGACGACTTCCCGGCCGACTTCGGCATGCTCGCCGATCTGCAAAAGCGCAAGGATGCGCTCGAGCGCGCGATGGAAATGGCCGTCTGACTCGAAACACGCGCCCCGCCGTGCACGCCGCACGCGGGACGCTTCGCACACAGTGAACGCCCACACAGCACACCGCGGAACCGGACGATGAACGACTCCTACCTGAACTTCGTCAACTCGCCATTTGGCGCGCGGCTCGCAAGCTCGCTTGGACTGCCGAAGCCCGAGGTGCTGCGCCGCTATCGCGCGGACCGGCCTGAATTCGAAGGGCTGATTGCCGTCGGCGCGGGACCGCAGCCGCGGATGCTTGAGGCGCTCGCCGGCATGATCGCGCGTACCGGCATGACGGGCGTCGCCCATGAAAGCGCGGGGTTGTGGATTCCCCTCGCGCAACGACACGGAATGTTGACCGGCCGCTTCGAGCCGGTCGCGAGTGGTGCACGTGGAGCGAGCGGTTCGGCGCAAGGCCGCATGAGCGCGCTGCTGTTCGACGCCAGCGGTATCGAGGACACCACGCAGTTCGATGCGCTCTACGCGTTCTTTCACGACGCGTTGCGTTCGCTCGACAAATGCGGGCGCATCGTCGTGTTCGGCCGGCCACCGGAAGCGTGTGCAACCATAAGGCAATGGACCGCTCAACGCGCGCTCGAAGGCTCCACGCGTTCGCTTGGCAAGGAAGCACGTCGCGGCATCACGTCCAACCTGATCCACGTGGCACCCGGCGCGGAAGCGCTGGCCGAAACCACACTGCGGTTTTTCCTGTCGCCGCGCTCGGCGTATGTGTCGGGCCAGGTCGTACGCATCGACGCCGTGCCGCACGCGCTGCCCGTATTCGACTGGAAGCAGCCGCTCGCGGGCCGTCGCGCGCTGGTGACGGGTGCCGCGCGTGGCATCGGCGCATTGATTGCGGAGGTGCTCGCGGCCGAAGGCGCGCAGGTGATCGGCGTCGACATTCCGTCCGCGAAAGAGGCGCTCGACCGTACGATGCGCGCGCTGAACGGCACCGCCCTCGCGTTCGACATCGCCGCACCGGAAACGCCGGCGCAACTCGCGGCGGCGCTCGATGAAAACGGTGTCGACATCATCGTGCACAATGCCGGCATCACGAAGGACAAAACCATCGCGAAGATGACGGCTGCCGCGTGGCACAGCGTCATCGACATCAATCTGGCGGCGCAGGAACGCATCGACGATACGCTGCTCGAAGCGGGCACGCTGCGCCATGGCGGACGGATTATCGGTGTGTCGTCGATCAGCGGCATCGCGGGCAATCGCGGGCAAAGCAACTACGCGACGTCGAAAGCGGGCGTGATCGGACGCGTGCAGAGCATGGCGCCGCATCTGCTCGAACGGCACATCACGATCAACGCGGTCGCACCTGGCTTCATCGAAACGCTGATGACCGCGAAGATACCGCTCGCGATCCGCGAGGCAGGACGTCGCATGAATTCGATGAGCCAGGGCGGCCAGCCGGTCGATGTCGCGCAGACGATCGCATGGCTCGCGCACCCGGCCTCAGCGGGTGTGACGGGTCAGGTGGTGCGTGTGTGCGGCCAGAGCCTGCTCGGAGCCTGACGATGGGCGAGCCCTCCCGCTTCGGCGAGACGCCAGGCGCCGCGCGCCCGGAAACGGTAGTGATCGGGCGTCTGCCGCAACCTGCCGCGCTCTACGGGCGGGCGCTGTCCGGTGTGTTCAAGCGTGGCCGTGCAACGCGCCTGCCGCCGCTGCGGCTCGTGCGCCCGCCGTGCCGCTCGAACAGGCCGCGATCGATCGCTATGCACGCGTCTGCGGTTTCATTCCGGAGCAGGGTCTGCCGTTCACGTTTCCGCATCTGCTCGCGTTTCCGCTGCATCTGCTGATACTCACCGACCCGGCCTTTCCGTGGCCTGCACCAGGACTCGTGCATCTCGCGAACAGCGTGCATCAGCACCAGCCGCTCTATCCCGACGACGTGCTGCGCGTCGAAGTCGAATTCGGTGCGCTGCTGCGTCACGAAAAAGGCCAGGCGTTCGTACTCCATTCGCGCCTCTACCGACGCGGTGAAGCAGTCTGGGACGGCGACAGTGTCTATCTGAAGCGCGGCATCGCGCCGGACGGCGTGAGAGGTTCCGCGCTCGCGCCACTGCAGATCGAGCGCGCCGCGCTGGTTCGTCACACGCGCTGGCAGTTGCCGCCGCAGCTGGGCCGCGATTACGCGAGGGTATCCGGCGACTACAACCCGATTCACCTGAGCACCCTTTCCGCGCGGGCATTCGGCTTTCCGCGCGCGATCGCGCACGGCATGTGGACGCTCGCGCGCGCGGCGGCCGCATTGCAGCCGCCCAAACGCCTCGCAAACGCCGTCATCAGCGGCGAATTCAAGCTGCCGATGTTTCTGCCGGGCGACGCATCGATCTGGACGTCGTCCACCGCGCCGACCATGCGCGAGCTCGAAGTGCGCGACAGCGCCGGCGAAAAACCGCATCTGCGCGCGCGACTTCAGTGGACGCTGCAATGAGCGCCCATGCCATGCGTTACGTTATGTCACGTCACGGCGAAATCGTGGAATCAATGTCGTACGTATTTCGTTACTGCTTTTGCAGCGGTCGATGCAGACGATCCGCCGCATTCGTCTGAATCTATCGATAATCAGGGCATGACCTGAAGGAGCCGAGCATGTCTCACCCGCTTCCTGCCGTGCGGCGCGTCGCCGTCGTCGGCGGCAACCGCATTCCGTTCGCGCGGTCCAACACGGCTTACGCAAGCGCATCGAACCAGGACATGCTGACGTTCACGCTGCAGGGTCTGATCGACCGCTTCAACCTGCACGGCGTGAGACTGGGCGAAGTCGCGGCGGGTGCGGTCATCAAACATTCACGTGACTTCAACCTGACGCGCGAATCGCTGCTCTCCACCACGCTCGCGAAGGAAACCCCTGCCTACGACGTGCAGCAGGCCTGCGGCACCGGCCTCGAAGCAGCGATTCTCGTCGCGAACAAGATCGCACTCGGGCAGATCGAAGCGGGCATCGCGGGCGGCGTCGATACGACGTCGGACGCGCCGGTCGGCGTCAACGAAAAGATGCGCCAGATCCTCCTCGAAGCGAACCGCGGCAAGACAACCGGCCAGCGCGTCGGCGCGCTGGCAAAGCTGCGCCCGCGGATGTTTTTCACACCGCTGCTGCCGCGCAACGTCGAGCCGCGCACGGGCCTTTCGATGGGCGAGCATTGCGAGCGCATGGCGAAGCGTTGGGGCATCGAGCGCGAAGCGCAGGATGCGCTCGCGCTCGAAAGCCACCGCAAGCTCGCGGAAGCCAGCCGGAACGGGTTCCTCAACGATCTGATGACGCCGTATCGCGGCCTGACAGCCGACAACAACCTGCGCGCCGATCTCACGCCCGAAAAACTCGCCGGGCTCAAGCCCGCATTCGATCGCGACGCGGGCACGCTGACGGCCGGCAATTCGACGCCGCTCACCGACGGTGCGTCCGCCGTGCTGCTTGCGAGCGAAGCGTGGGCGGCCGGACGCGGCCTGCCGGTGCTCGCGTATCTGACATGGTCGGAGACCGCCGCTGTCGATTTCTTCGATAAAAAGGAAGGCCTGCTGATGGCGCCCGCGTATGCGGTGCCGCGCATGCTGGCGCGCGCCGGCCTGAGCCTGCAGGACTTCGACTTCTACGAAATTCACGAGGCGTTCGCGGCGCAGGTGCTGTGCACGCTCGCGGCGTGGCAGGATGACGAGTATTGCCGCACGCAACTGGACCTGCCCGGCCCGCTCGGCACGATCGATCGCACGAAACTGAACGTGAACGGCGGTTCGCTCGCAACGGGCCATCCGTTCGCGGCCACCGGCGGACGTATCGTTGCAGGACTCGCAAAGCTGCTTGCTCAACTCGACAAGCCAGCAGGCACCGCGCGCGGACTGATCTCGATCTGCGCGGCGGGCGGCCAGGGCGTTGTCGCCATTCTCGAACGCTAGCGGCACCACGGTGAGCATTAAAATGACAACCACAACAATACAGTCAGACTCAGGAGACAAGCGATGATCCCGACCACGCAATCGCCTTCGACAGGCGCAGCATCTTCGCAGGACGCCATGGGCGGAGCCGCATCGAAGGCATCGACAGTGCCGAACACCGACGGCATCTGGTTCGACTCCTGGCCATCCGGCGTGCCGCACGAAATCGACGTCAACCAGTACGCGTCGCTCGTGCAGTTTTTCGACGAATGCGTCGCGCAGTTCCGCGAGCGCGTGGCGTACGTGAGCGTCGGCGAAGAGATGACGTATGGCGAACTCGCGCGCAAGGCCACCGCGTTCGCCGCCTACCTGCAGGGCATCGGCGTGAAACCCGGCGATCGCGTCGCGATCATGCTGCCGAACACCTTCCAGTATCCGGTGTCGCTCTTTGGCGTGCTGAAGGCCGGTGCGGTGGTCGTGAACGTGAATCCGCTCTACACCGTGCGCGAACTCGCCCATCAGCTCAAGGACAGCGGCGCGCAGACGATCATCGTGTTCGAGAACTTCGCGAAGGTGGTCGAAGAGGCGCTGCCCGGCACGAAGGTGCAAAACGTGATCGTGACCGGGCTCGGCGATCTGCTCAAGGATGGCCTGAACATCAAGGGCCGTCTGATCAATTTCATGCTGCGCCACGTCAAGAAACTGGTGCCGGCCTGGCACATTCCGCAAGCCGTGAAACTACTCGACGCGCTGGCGACCGGCTACACGCGTCCGCTCACCCCCGTGCATCCGACGCATGACGACATCGCGTTCCTGCAATACACCGGCGGCACCACCGGTGTTGCGAAAGGCGCGATGCTCACGCATCGCAACATCATCGCGAACCTGCTGCAGGCAAAGGCGTGGTCCGCCGGTCAACTGACGGGCGATGCCGAGACCGTGCTCACGCCGTTGCCGCTTTATCACATCTTTTCGCTGACAGTGAACGCGCTGATTTTCATGGGACTCGGCGGGCGCAACATCCTGATCGCGAATCCGCGCGACGTGAAGCGCGTGATGATGATCATCCGTCACGAGAAATTCACCGGCATCACGGCGGTCAATACACTCTATAACGCGTTCCTCGAAAACGAAGAGTTCTGCAAGCGCGATTTCTCGAACCTGAAGCTCGCGATGGCAGGTGGCATGGCAACGCAGAAGGCCGTCGCGGATCGCTTCAAGGCGGTGACCGGCCAGCCGATCATCGAAGGTTACGGGCTCACCGAATGCTCGCCGATCGTCTCGATGAATCCGGTCGACCTGAAGCACATGCGCGATTTCGAAGGCTCGATCGGCCTGCCCGCGCCTTCCACGCAGGTTCGTTTCAGGAAGGACGACGGTACGTGGGCGAACGTAGGCGAAGCGGGCGAGTTGTGCGTGAAGGGTCCGCAGGTGATGAAGGGCTACTGGAACCGTCCGGAGGAAACCGCGAAGGTGTTCGACGAAGATGGCTGGCTCGCCACCGGTGACATCGGCGTCATGGATTCGCGCGGTTTCATGCGTCTCATCGATCGCAAGAAGGACATGATTCTCGTGTCCGGCTTCAACGTGTACCCGAACGAAGTGGAAGACGTGATCGCGATGCATCCGGATGTGCGCGAAGTCGCGGCCATCGGCATCCCCGATGCCGCGCAGGGCGAGCGCATCAAGGTGTTCATCGTGCCGCGCAACCGCTCGCTCACGCAGGAGCAGGTCATCGCGCATTGCCGCAAGTTGCTGACAGGTTACAAGGTGCCGAAGGTGGTCGAGTTCCGCGACGAACTGCCGCAAACCAACGTCGGCAAGATCCTGCGCCGTCAGTTGCGCGAAGAGGAACTCGCAAAGCAGAAGCCGGAGTAAGCGCGCACCGGCAAACCGTGCGCACCGGCGTTGACCCGGGAGAGAGCAGGATGACGTATCCGCGGTATCGATCGACGCGCACTGCACCGCACGTCCGTTTCGTCGCATGCGGGGTGCTGGTTTGCGCGGGCATCGTGGCGAATGCTGTCCACGCGCAGGGCGGCACGCCCTCGCCTTTGCTCTCGCCCACCGGCGCGGCAACCACCATCGTCGCGCCGGCGCAGGTCGGCCGGCTGCCCGTCGATCAGCAGGTGCGCTGGCTGCGTCGCGCATCGCAAAGCGGCGCCCTCGAGAAACTCGATGACGCGCAGCTACTCGCGCTGTTCCAGTCGCTCGATTCGCAGACTGTGCCGCGCTACGTGAAGGAAGGGCCAAACGGTTATCCGTCGTATGAGTTCACGATGGCGCGGCAGGAACGCATCCGGGGCGTGTGGCCGGACAAGCCTGATCATATGCTCGTGCGCCTCACGCGCGACCCGCTGCGGATCTACGCGAAATGGCTGCCCGACGGCGCGCATTCGGGCCAGGAAATCATCTACGACGAATCGAAACGCAGCGATGAAATGTACGGCCACCTTGGCGGCCTCCTGAACGTGATGCCGCTGTGGACGTCGCTAAACGGCGCACTCGCGCGCGCCCAGTCGAACCATCAGGTGCGCGATCTCGGAACGGAATACATCGCGCAGCAGTTTCTCTCGGAAGGGCAGAAGTTTGCCGACGCCGGCATCGGGCATCCGAACCAGATCGAGGTGAAAACCATCGACGACGTGCGCGTGGTCGCCTTCACCTATGAAACGCCGACCGGCCAGCCCGCGTTCTACGCAAAAAAGGAAACGCTCGGGCTCGATCTGCGGCATCCGTGGTTTCGCAGCGTCGAATCCTATGACAACGAAGGCCGGATCTTCGAGAAAATCGTCTTCGAAACCGTCACGCCGAAAACCTTCGACGACGCTACATTCGACCCGAAAAATCCGGGTTACAGGTTCTAGGCTTCGTCTTTTGCGTTTCTGGTTTTGCGTGTTACGTCGCGCGGGCGGGTTGCGCAGTCAATGACGAAGTAGGATGCCCCCGTCGACTCCAGCCTGCGTGAAATGTCTCGCTGTAAAGCGGCTCCGCCCATCGTGCGTGCAACGAACTGCGTCAGCACGAAATAATCGGAGCGACGCGTCACGCCGATCAGCAAACCGCGCTTTTGCACGACGTGCGGCGCGAGCGTCGCATACCAGAGCGCGCCGATATCCTCGCCGGTATCGAACGCGGGCAAACCGCTCGCCGCCGCGTGTTCCGCCAGCGCGCGGCCATGTGCGAGCGTCAGGTCATACACCGCAATTGTGCCGGGCATGCGGATCGCGTGCGCAAACGCGGGCGTCGCGCACCCAGCCGCGACGAGCAGCACGCTGTGTGTCATGAACGTGCGTCGATCCATCTGCGTCCCCCTGCGCATGCGTCGTGTGAATCCAGATGCCCACGGTCGTCCGCGTTCACGTTCACGTGTAACCCCGCTTGTCGCGCCATGCGCGCGGCCAGATGCCCTGCTTGCCCGGCGACAGAATGCCCGCGGGATCGAGCGCGTCCTTGACCGTCTCCGACAGCCGCAGCATCGCGCCATCGTTGAAGCTGTATTGCGCCGCGGCGAAATCCATGTACGCGAGGTGCGCGCGATATTCGCCGTAGCCCGCGGCTCGCGCGTCGCTCATCAGCGCGCGCAGCAGATCGCCCGCGACTTCAGGTTGCCGCGCGTCGTCGCGATCGAAAATGATCGCGAAGATGTGATGCAGATGGCGCGTGCCCGCCGTGAAGCCGCCGTAGTAATCGAAGCCATATTCCGCCGCGCGCGCCTTCACCATCGTGTACTGACGCATCGCATCGCGGCCGGTTGCCGGACACACCGGCGAGAAATCGACATGCGCACCCGCGCCGCCCCGCCAGTCGAGCATGCGAAACGCGCTCATCGCGGGAATGCCGGCGAGGTTGCGGTCGCCACCGCCGGCAGGCTGCGCATCGCCCGCGTAACGCGCCGCCGACAGCACCGCGCCCGGCACTCGCGCAAACGCACGATGCACGCTTGCGTACTGCGCGTCGATCACGTCCTCGTTGCCGTAGAGCGCGAAATGCAGGTTCCAGCGGCCGATGTGCAACCGGTCCATCATCGCGAGAACCGCGCGCTCGGGCATCGGCCCCGCACCGTCGTAATACTGCGAGCGCGGTGCAAGACCCGCCGCGCGCCGGATCGCCCCTTCGATCACCGCGTGGTTGCGGATCGTGTCGTCGAGCCGCAGCGGCCGCAGCGTTTCGACGATCGTCTCAAGATCGCTTTCGTTGCGAAACTGGAATTCGCCGAGCAGATACGCAGGCGGTGCCGGCATCAGCCACACGCCCATCTTCGTGACGATGCCGAAGTTCGACTGCATGAACATCGCATCGAACGACGGGCCATAGCCTGGCTTGTACAACTGCCACGACGTACCGGGCTCGATGCCGCCCATGCCTGTGCGCACCACGTCGCCGTTTGCCAGCACGACTTCCATGCCGCACTGCGTCGCGGCATGATCGCCGTACGGCGTATAGCCAAAACCGCGTTCGAGCGTGTTGCCGATCACGCTGCCCCAGCCCGCCGCGGGCGGATCGACCCACAGCCGGTAACCCTTGTCGCGCAGATGCGCGTGGAGATCGAAATAGCTGACGCCCGGTTCGACGAGCGCGTAAGCGAGCGATTCATCGACATGGAGGATCCGGTTCATCCGTTGCAGGTCGAGCACGACGGAGCCGGCCAGACGCGGCGCCGCGCCGCCGTACGCGAAGTTGCGTCCGGTCGAAACGGTCCACAGTGGAATGCGAAACTGCGTGGCGACGCGCAACACCGCGCGGATTTCATCCACGGAAGCCGGCAGCAGCGCGGCCGATGCGGCGAAATCAAACGCCTTGCCGGGCGCAAACGGATCGCGATACGGCGCAAGCCCCGTGGACGACGACACGACGTTAGCGGCGCCGACAATCGACGCCCACGCATCGAGCGCGCGCTCGAAGTTCGCTCCGGATACGGCCGGCGGCAAGATGCGGTCCAAGTCACCCTCCTCGATGCAGGCGGCCATCGACTGTCGACGGCCGACAGCGGTGCAACCGGCACGCACAAACGCCGGTGCGAACGGAGCGTGATGTCACCCGCTAGCGTCGCCCCCGTCCTCCCGACAAGCCGCCGGTCGGCCGCATACCGCCCATGCCGTGAAAACCGCCGCCTGTGCCGTGAAAGCCGCCGTGCATGCCCATGCCATACGATGGATGTCCGTAGTGGATGTGATCCATGTGATGGAAGTGGTGAAAATGATCGACGAAGATAAACGAGGCACCCACGCCGATCGCAACAGGCGGCCCCCAGTACCACGGGTCGTAATACGGATAGTACGGATACGCGGGAACGGGGTAAATGGCGGCCTCGCTGCCGTCGGCGTCCTGCACGATCTGCCAGGTGCCGTCCGGCTGCCGGCACGCGCGTCCGACAATCTGCTGCGTCACACCGTCGATTTGTGCCTCGCCGAAAACAGTACGGCACATCAGCGCCGGATCGTTCAGCGGATCGTCCGTCACCGATTGCGATGCCACCGGCGTCGTGCATGCGATGCAAGTACCCAGCACCGCTCCCAGTCCAGTCAGATTGCGCATGATGCTGCCCTGCCTTGACGGCTTGCGTCGCCGTCCTTGCCGATCCCCGCGCGGTCCTGCCTTTGTATGTCCTTGTTCCTTGTCGTGCGTTGCGTTGCTTCAGTGTCGTCGGGCTGCCAGCGCCACGGGCAAAAAGCACGTTATTGCCATGACTCCGGCCGCCCGCCGAGCTCGCTGCAGACATCGATTGCGATGGTGCGCAGCTTGCCTTCCGAAATCGGTCCGGAAAGCGCGTAGCCCATTTCGTCGCTCACCCAGTAGAACGTGCGGCGGTTGCCGTCGCGGAACAGGCGGAACGCCGTTTCACCCTTTCGCGTGGCGGTGACGTAAAGCGTCAGGCGCGCGCCGAGGTGATTCTCGTACATGAACTGCGCCGCGGGCCCCGCTTCGCCCGGCAGCAGCCGGCCTCCGACGAGCGTATAGCCGTACTCCTGCAGCGATGGCACCGAAAGCGACCGGTTCAGCCGCTTCGAGAGCCACGTGATGAGATGCTCCTCTTCGGACGCGGCCACTTCCACTGGATGCCGGCGCTCCGGCGTGTAGACGGCATAAGCGATATCGGCGCGCTGCGCGAACGTGGGCTCGCCGCTTCCGCCACCGATCAGGCGCGGCGCGATCGGCGCGAGCGTCAGCGCGAGGCTCGCGCCCGCCACCAGCCAGCACGCCGCGATTCCCGCCTGCCCCCACCACGGCCGGTGCGGACGCAAAACGACCACCTGTGGCGCGCTGTTGTGCGCCGCCGATGCGCCGAGCGCCTGCAAGGCGGCCTTTTGCGCCCGGTAGCCGGCGACCCGGCTGGCCGCGTCCGGATCCTGCTCCAGCCGTTCAAGGAGCGCCGCGCGCGCGCTTTCGGGCAACTCGTCGTCGACGAGCGCCGATAGCGCGCGCAGATCCAGCCCGGATGCGCAATCAGGATCGTGAACGTGATCGTGTTCTTCGTCGTTCGTCATCACGCGCCTCTTACGACTTTCAACGGCGGGGTTTTGCGCGCCGGGCCTTCGGTCAGCAGGGCCCGCATGTGTTCACGCGCGCGGGACAACCGCGACATCACCGTACCGATCGGCACCCCAAGCGCCGTCGATGTTTCCTGATACGACAATTCCTCGATACACACCAGTAGCAAAACCTCGCGTTGCTCGACCGGCAGGTAATACAGCGCCCGCTGCACATCGCGCAGCACGAGCCCGTCGACCTCGCCGTGCGGCGCTTCCATGTTTCGCCACGGCGCGCTTTCGTCGTCGACGGCGATCTCGCGGCGCATCCGCAGCTGGTCGATATACAGATGCCGCAGGATCGTCAGCAGCCACGCGCGCAGGTTCGTATCCGGCCGGAACGCCGTCCAGCGGGCGAGCGCGCGCTCCGCGGTGTCCTGCACCAGATCGTCCGCCCACGCGACATCACCCGTCAGCGCGCGCGCATAGCGGCGCAGCTGCGGGAGCCATGAAATGACGTCGGCTTCGAAGCTCGCCCGCCGGGCGTTCAGACGCAGCACAGAGTCAGTAGCCGCCGCTGCTGCTGCCGCTGCTCGACGTGCCGCTGCCCGAGGCGCCCATATCGCCACACGCCGCCGTCAGCGACGAAAGCGCGAGTACGAGAACCGTCAGTGCAGCGGAAAGAATGCGAGGCATGTTCATCAGTCGTCTCCTGCGGGTGGGCACTGGACGGCGCGGGCGCCGCCCCACGGACGTGCGGCAGTCGCGCGGGCCGGCGGGCTCGCCCAGGTTGGGTCGGGTGTCGCGGGTTCCGTCGGACTGGAGGCGCCGGATCATCCGGCGCTCACCATGCAGACTTAACGTTCCCCACCCTGCTTTTATTCCGGCAACCGTTGTCCGCCCCACCCGTGACCGGACATCACAGGCCGCTGCGGCACGTCATTTCGCGCGCGGGACGGCGATAATTCGTAACTACACGTTACACCATACGTTAAGGGGTGCTTCCGGGCGCGCAAGCCGTTATAGTGGGCGTGAGGCCGCCCGCACAGCGCGTTTGTATCCGGTACAGGGTAGAATCGCGGCGAGTAGCCATTCTTATAACTGACCGCGGCGCATCGCTGCCCGCCTCCGAATCGCCCATGCCTTCCGCAGAATCGCATCCGCAAAACGACTTCATGAACGCAGCGCGCAAAGAACGAAAGCGCGTTGAAATTTATCTCGTCAATGGCATTCGCCTGACGGGATGCATCGAGTCGTTCGATCAGTACCTGGTGATGCTGCGCACGCCCGTTGGCCTGCAGGGCATCTACAAACGCGCCATCTCGACCATCCAGCTCGATACCGGCACCCGTCCGGCGCCGCGCGCGGGCCGGCCGTCGCATGGCGAACACACAACGCGTGGGCCGCACGGCTCGCGCGATCACCGTGAGCCGCGCGAACCCCGCGAGCCGCGTGGCCCGTATGGTTCGGGTTCTTCGGGCCCGTCTTCGCCTTCTTCGTCCGCTCCGGATTCAGGTGCGGGCGGCGGATCGGGTCCGGGCAGCTCGTCGGCCCCGCCGGATCGCCCCGCGTCGGACGGCCCGGTCGTCGTGACGCGTCGCCGGCGCCTGTTCGGCAACGCCAACGGTGACGGCAACAACAATAGCGGCAACGAATAACCGGTCCGGGCGGCCGGTCTTCGGGCGCTTCACGCAATCTGGAAGACCGGCGCTACCGGAGGCGATTGTCGAGTCGCTGCAGGATCGCTTCGATCCGCTTCAGGATGACCTCGACGCGCTGCCCCTGCTGCGGCGTCAATTCAAACCTGCATTTCACCGCGAGCACGCGGCGCTGCCAGTAGTCGGGGCTCAGCGTCCGGTCGACCGGTTGCCGCGTCGCCCATTCCAGATGTGCCAGTTCCGCCTCCACCACGTGCGAGGCATGAACGCGTTGCGCCGGCCCCTTCGTTTTCATGTCCATGTCAGAGTCGCCCTGTCCGTATGTCGACGCGAATGGCACCAGCTTGTGCTATCGCCGTGACACAACCAGGACGAGCGATACGGCGCGATTTTTCAGCTTCCGCCGAAAGTCTTCGATCGGGCCTGACGTGACACCGGCACGCGACGCGGAAATGGCCGGACGGCCAGGTGTTCGGTGCACATGTCTTTGCGCTATGCTGGGTGTTCCACCTCTTCGAGCGGAGCGCAATCATGTCGAAACCCACAACCCGTGCGCCGGAGCCGCAGCCGGAGCCGGCCGATCCGACAGACGACCGTCTCGACGAGGCGCTTGAGGAAACCTTTCCCGCCAGCGACCCAATCGCGGTTCATCCCGAAGAGGATGAAGACAAGGCGCGAAAGAGTGCCGGTCGTACGTTGCACTGACCGGGTCATGGCGCGCCATGCGCTGACCATGGCAACACGGTATGGCCGCCCGGACGGGTCCGCGCAGTCGCCGATGACCGGCCGCGCGCGAGCCTGGACGTCCCGGAGCGTCCAGCACAAGGAACGACACCATGCCGACCGGCACCGCCCGTTTCCTGCGTCCACGCGACGGTCAGGAAGCGCGGGTTACCTATGTCGAACTGTTCTTCGACCTGATCTATGCATTCGCGGTCACGCAACTGTCGCACCGGCTCGTCCACGACCTGAGTGCGTTCGGCGCGCTGCAGACGCTCATTCTCTGGTTCGCGGTCTGGCTCGGCTGGCAGTACACGTGCTGGGTCACCAACTGGTTCGATCCCGAGCGTATTCCGGTGCGGCTGCTGCTTTTCGCGGTGATGCTGGTCGGCATGGTGATGGCCGCCAGTCTGCCGCTCGCCTGGGGCGAGCGTGGGCTGGTGTTCGCGATCAGTTACGTGACGATCCAGGTGGGCCGAAGCATCGTCGTGCTGCGTTTTCTGGGCAGCCAGCACGCGCTGACGGCGAACTTCCGGCGCATCTGCGGATGGCTCGTGATTTCGGGTATCGCCTGGATCGTGGGCGGGGTTCTTGAAGGCCCCGGGCGTTTCGCGTGCTGGGCCTTCGCGGTGCTCTGCGAGTACCTGTCGCCCATGTTCGGCTTTCCGCTGCCAGGGCTCGGCCGTTCGGGCGCGGCAGACTGGCGTTCAACCGAAGGCGGCCATATCGCGGAACGCTGCCAGGCGTTCGTGATACTCGCGCTGGGCGAATCGGTGCTGGTGACCGGCGGTACGCTGTCGGACATCGAGGCATGGAGCGCGCCTGCCGTCATCGCGTTTCTGGTGTGCTTTTTCGGCAGCGTCGCGATGTGGTGGGTGTACTTCGACTCCAGCAGCAGCGCCGGAAGCCGTGCGATCAGACGCTCCGGCGAACCCGGGCTCATGGCCGCGTATTTCCACTATGTGCATGTGATCCTGATCGCCGGGATCATCGTCTGCGCCGCGGCCGACGATCTCGTGATCCTGCATCCGGACGAGCGTATCGCGTGGGCAACAGCGTGGCTGCTCACCGGTGGCCCGGCGATCTTTATCGTGGGCAACGGACTATACAAGCGGGTCGTGTACGGCTGGTTTCCACTGTCGCATTGGGTCGGGCTTGTCCTGCTCGCAATCGTGTCACCGTTCGCGCTGCACACCGACCTGCTGATGACGGGCGGCCTCACGACCGTCGTCATGATCGTCGTTGCAGTATGGGAGAGTGTGTCGCGGCGCCGCCTCGCGCGGGCGGAAGCAGCGGGCACACAGTAGCGTGGCGGCGCGCCGGAAATCGCCCGAATGGAGAGCTGGGGCGTCGCTGCCGCATCGGTCACCGGCGTATCAACCCCACGACGCGGCGACGCAAGACAGCAACGAAGTTTGACAGGACAGCCAGCAGCAAACGGACACGCCCCGTCCGGCGAACCGGGAACGGAGCGAGTCGAATGCCTGACTGAACCGCGTTAAAACACAGCGCCCATGATGCGCGGCCAGCGCCGCGCCGGGCGCTACGCTCGATTAACGCGAAACCGGCAGACCGGATTCCAGCTGACGCTGCAGGTTGCGCACCTGACGCTGCGCCGTACGCAACTGCTCCTGTGCGGCAAGCTTCTGCGTCTGCAGCGCGGCGGCTTCGTCGCGATTCTGCTTCTGCTGGTCAGCGACGATGGCCTGTTGCTGGCGTGCAACGGTCAGATCAGCCTGGAGGCGGTTCGCGCGGTCCTGCGACAGCGCGACCATGCGTTCCGTGAATGCCTTCTGCGCGTCGAGCCGCGCGCGGCGGATCTCGACGTCGGAAAGCTGCACGGTCTGACGGGCGAAGTCGCGATAGATCGCTTCAGCGCGGCCTTCATCCGACGTCTTGATCACGCGCCAGAAATTCTTCTGCTGGAACAAGGCGACATACCACGTCATCTCCTTGCCGTAGAAGAACAGGCTCGCGCCGTAACTGCCGTTATGGGTCGTGCGCAGCTCGCTGAGTTCCGATCCGTTGATCATCTGCTGCAGCTCGGCGACATTACCTGTCGCCGACTGCTTCGCCTCATCGGCGGTCAGCACGACCGGCTGTGCCGGCGCTGCGGAAAGTACGGAACTCGCGGCAGGATCCGCAGCAGGCAGAGCGGTGGTTTCGCTTGCGACTGCAACGTTTGCGACAGGTTCGGGACTCGTCTGTGCGCAAACAACCTGCATTCCCCCGATCACTACCAGCCCTGCCAACCCAACCAGCTTCAGGTGGCGAACTTTTGACTTATGGTCCATGTTTTTTTGTGCTCGAACATTTGTTTTAGCCTATCTGTCTCATTATTACTCACTTTCACGGGTTTCGGGTTCTTCATCAAAAATTTGGTACTTCCGTATCTTTTCCCACCACACCTTCCGGTTGATGACGCGGTGCGGCCAGGCAGCCCACGTTCGCAGCGACGCCCCCGCGACAGGAAAGCGCCGTGCCCGGGTAGCGTCCGGGCATTGATTAGAGGGCCCACTATCAAACGGCACAGGTGCTTTCACGTATTCTGCCCGGACCCCTTTCAAGGCCTGGCGTCGCCTGACACTCACCACGACGCCGCGCGACTCCAGTCGCGACGATTTTCAACAAGGAGGAAGACAATGACTCAACTGACGCATCTGACGCGGCGCGCCCGCACTGTGGCGCTAAAGTCGGCGAAACATCTTGCGGTGGCTGGCGTCCTGATGGCGAGCGCCGTTGTAGCGATGGCGCAGAGCGCAACCGCAATCGGCACGTGGCAGACGATCGACGACCACACCGGTCAACCGAAAGCGCTGATACAGATCACGTCTGACGGCAACGGCAACCTCACAGGCAAGATCATCAGGGGCCTCAACCCCAACGACAACCCGGACCGTCGCTGCACCGCATGCACGGACGAGCGCAAGGACCAGTTGATGCTCGGCATGACGATCATCAACGACATGAAGAAAGACGGCGATGGCTGGGACGGCGGGCACATCCTCGATCCGGAAAACGGCAAGCTGTACAAGTGCAAGATGCACCTGGAAGATGGCGGCCAGAAACTGGTGGTGCGTGGCTATATCGGCGTATCGCTGCTCGGACGCTCGCAGACGTGGATTCGCCAGCCATGAACGCTGGAATAACGGTAGTGGCAGACGGCGCGTAGTACGCGTCAAAGCCCTGGCTTCAGACGAAAAAAAGCGGCCGACGATCGTAATCGTCGGCCGCTTTTTGTTGCTTTTCCCTTTGGGTCAAAACACGTGCGTTTCGTCATGCCGCGTGCTTGTAGGGCGACCTGACGGGTGGAACCCGCGAAGCGGCTGGCACGGCACTTTCATTTGACGCTCGGGCATGCAGCACGCCGGCAGGATGATGCGGGAAACCATTCCCGAGACGCGCGGCCTTCTGTTCAGGATTCGCGTGCACGCGCATGCGGGCCTGCATCGTGACGTAGAGATCTTCAGCGGCAGTAGCGTACAGATGGTCCATCACATGTTTGAGCACACCTGACTCGTGCCACGCCTTGAAGCGGCGATGGCACGTCTGGTAAGACGGGTAACGACGCGGCATCGCCGACCATGTCGCGCCACTGCAGATCACCCACAGCACGCCATTCAGCACGGAGCGCGTGTTGGCAAGAGGACGTCCGCGCAATTCGGAGCGCGGGCGCAGTTCGGGCAGCATCGAGGCGATGCATTGCCATTCTTCGTCGTTAATATCGCGGTAAGGGGTCACGGGCTTCTCCTTTATCAGAACCGTAAGGAGAAGATATAGAGACAGCCTGCACGCGAAAATCAGAAGAGTCTGAATCTCGAAAATGGCTTGCGAGACTTACGTGCGGCAAGCGTCAGGTGTGCCTTGTCTGCGTGCGCCGGGTACCGTCACGCGCCTAGGTCAGCGACGTATCGACAATTCGTCGCGGCGTGTCCAGATATTCCTTCGACTGCATTTCGACGATCCGCGAGGCCGTTCGCGTGAACTCGTTCGCCATCGGGCCATCGACGTACAGTTCTTCTGGCGGCACGGCGGCCGACATCAGCAGCTTGACCTTGTGATCGTAGAACACGTCGATGAGCCAGGTGAAGCGCCGGGCTTCCGATTGCATGCGCGGCGTCATCTGCGGCACGCCCGAGAGGATCACGGCATGGAAGCGGCTCGCCAGTTCGAGATAGTCGTTCTGCGAACGCGGGCCGCCGCACAGCGTCGCGAAATCGAACCACACGACGCCGTCCGCGCGGCGCAGCGCCTTGAGTTCACGTTTCTCGATGTGCAGCAGCGGGCTTTCGTCGGGCACGGCCGCGAGACGCGAGAACGCGTCGCGCAACGCCTTGTCGGCGGCCGCGCCGAGCGGCGTGTGATACACCTCGACCTGCGCCAGCGTGCGCTGCCGGTAGTCGATGCCGGCGTCGACGTTGATCACGTCGAGCTTCGACTTGATCAGCTCGATGGCGGGCAGCACCCGGTCGCGATGCAGGCCATCGGGATACAGCGTGTCCGGATCGTAGTTGGACGTCATCACGAACTGCACGCCGTTCTCGAACAGCTTGTCGAGCAGACGGTAGAGAATCATCGCGTCCGCGATATCGGAGACGTGAAATTCGTCGAAACAGATCAGCCGGTAACGCTTCGCGATGCGTCGCGCGAGTTCGTCGAGCGGATCGGCCTGCCCTTTCAGGTCCTCGAGTTCGCGATGTACTTCGCGCATGAACTCGTGGAAGTGCAGACGCGTCTTGCGCTGCACCGGCACGATCATGAAGAAGCTGTCCATCAGGAAGCTCTTGCCGCGCCCCACGCCGCCCCACATGTAGACGCCGCGCGGCAGGTCCGGATGGATGATCAGCTTCTTGAACGCGTTCGAGCGGCGCGACTTGTATTCGGTCCACTCGTCAAAGCACCGCTGCAGACGGTCGACCGCCGCGCGTTGCGCCGGGTCCGATTGATAGCCGCGCGTCTGCAATTCTTTTTCGTAGTATTCGGTGACGTTCATGATGTTGCAGCAAAAAAAGAAAGGCGGGAGGGTTGGAACCCGCCCGCCTTCGGAGTGCGATGCAAGGCGCGGTCAGCAGACCGCATGCATTACATGTTCAGCGCGCGTTTATCGACAGCCAGCGCAGCTTCACGCATCACTTCGGACAGCGACGGGTGCGGATGGCAGATGCGGCCGAGGTCTTCGGACGCGGCCTTGAATTCCATCGCCACCACGGCTTCCGCGATCAGGTCCGATGCGTTTGCCGAGATGATGTGTACGCCGAGCAGCTCGTCGGTCTTCGCGTCGGCGATCATCTTGACGAAACCCTCCGCCTTGTTGATGCCGAGCGCGCGGCCGTTCGCCATGAACGGGAACTGGCCCGTCCTGACTTCGCGGCCTTCGGCCTTCAGCTGCTGCTCCGTCTTGCCGACCCACGCGATTTCCGGTTCGGTGTAGATCACCCACGGAATGCAGTTGTAGTCGATATGCGGCTTCTGGCCGTCGATGATTTCGGCGACCAGCACGCCTTCGTCTTCGGCCTTGTGCGCGAGCATCGGGCCACGCACCACGTCGCCGATCGCGTACACGTTCGGCACCGCCGTCGCGCAATGATCGTCGACGTCGATGAAGCCGCGCTCGTTCGCCTTCAGGCCGATCGCCTCGAGACCGAGGTTGTCGGTGTTCGGCACGCGGCCGATCGATACGATCAGGCGGTCGGCGTCGAGCGTCTGCGCGTTGCCGTCCTTGTCCGTGTAAGCGATCGATACGTTCTTGCCGGTCGCCTTGATCTCGCCGACCTTCACGCCGACGTGAATATCGAGGCCCTGCTTCTTGAACTGCTTCGCGGCTTCCTTCGCGAGTGCCTGGTCCGCCGCGCCGAGGAATTCCGGCAGCGCTTCGAGCACCGTGACGTCAGAACCGAGGCGACGCCACACCGAGCCGAGTTCCAGACCGATCACGCCCGCACCGATCACGGCGAGCTTCTTCGGCACGGTGTCGAACGTCAGTGCGCCTTCGTTGTCGGCGACGATCTTGTTGTCGACCGGCACGTTCGGCAGATGGCGCGCCTTCGAACCCGTCGCGATGATCACGTTCTTCGCCGTGACGACTTCGGTTTCGCCCTCGCCGCTGACTTCGATCTGCACGCCGGCGTCCGTCTTGCCGGTGAACTTGCCGTGGCCTTTGAGCCAGGTGATCTTGTTCTTGCGGAACAGGAATTCGATGCCCTTCGTCATCTTCTCGACGATGCCTTCCTTGCGGGCCAGCATCTTCGAAATATCGACCTTCACGTCCGACACGGAGATGCCGTGGTCGGCGAGGTGATGCGAAGCGTTTTCAAATTCTTCCGACGACGCGAGCAGCGCCTTCGACGGAATGCAACCCACGTTCAGGCACGTGCCGCCGAGCTTCAGCGTGCCGGCCGGGTTCTTCCACTTTTCGATACATGCGACGGTCTTGCCGAGCTGCGCGGCACGGATAGCGGCGATATAGCCGCCCGGGCCGGCGCCGATCACGACGACGTCAAATTCCTTGGACATGACAATCCTTTCGATGACGCAGCGAAGCGCAGCCATGTTTCATGGCGCGCGTCGCTGCGGTTTCAGGCTGATGCGAGAAGCGCCGTCACGCAGATGGCGACGGTTACGCGGATTTACAGGTCGAGCAGCAGGCGCGCCGGGTCTTCCAGCGCATCCTTCATCGCGACCAGCGACAGCACCGCTTCGCGACCGTCGATGATCCGGTGGTCGTACGACAGCGCCAGGTAGTTCATCGGACGGATCACGATCTGGCCGTTTTCGACCACGGCGCGTTCCTTCGTGGCGTGCACGCCGAGAATCGCGGATTGCGGCGGGTTGATGATCGGCGTCGACAGCATCGAGCCGAACACACCCCCGTTCGAGATCGAGAACGTGCCGCCCGTCATTTCCTCGATCGACAGCTTGCCGTCCTTCGCCTTCTGACCGAATTCGGCGATCTTCTTCTCGATGTCGGCGAGGCTCAGCTGATCGGCGTTGCGCAGGATCGGCACCACCAGACCGCGCGGCGAACCGACCGCGATACCGATGTCGAAATAGCCGTGATAGACGATGTCGTTACCGTCGATCGATGCGTTCACCAGCGGGAACTTCTTCAGCGCGTGAACAGCGGCCTTCACGAAGAACGACATGAAGCCGAGCTTCACGCCATGTTCCTTCTCGAACCTGTCCTTGTACTTGTTGCGCAGGTCCATCACCGGCGCCATGTTCACTTCGTTGAACGTCGTGAGGATGGCGTTGGTTTGCTGCGATTCGAGCAGACGCTCGGCGATACGTGCACGCAGACGCGACATCGGAACGCGTTGTTCCGGGCGGTCCTTCAGCCACGCGTCGGCCGAAGCCGGCGCCTTCACGTCCGGCAGCGACGGCTTTGCAGCCTTCGGTGCGGCGGCCGGTGCCGGTGCTTTTGCAGGCACCGGCGCCGAGCCTGCGGTCAGCACGTCGCCCTTCGTGATGCGGCCGTCGCGGCCCGAGCCTGCGACGTCGCCCGACGACAGGTTCTTTTCCGCCATCAGCTTGCTGGCAGCAGGAGAAGCCGCCGTGTTCGCACCCGTCGCGGATGCCGCCTGGGCCGGTGCGGCAGCGGCGGGCGCCGTAGCCGCCGCCGGTGCAGGCTTCACTTCTGCTTCGACAGCAGCAGCGCCTGCCTTGCCTTCAGTGTCGATCATCGCGATGACCTGATCGGCGATCACGGTGTCGCCATCGTTCGCGATGATTTGCGCGAGCACGCCGGCCGACGGTGCCGGCACTTCCAGCACGACCTTGTCGGTTTCGATTTCGATGAGAATTTCGTCCTGCGCGACCGCTTCACCCGGCTTCTTCTTCCACTGCAACATGGTGGCTTCCGAGACCGACTCGGAGAGCTGGGGGACCTTGACTTCTACAATAGCCATTGTGATTTTTTCCTGAATACGTATCGGGTTCTCTGAACCCTGTGCGAACCGTCTGCGAACCGTGTATGAACCTTCAGACGCGGCGCGGGAGAACGCAGTGCGTTCTCCCGGTTCGGTTCATGGGGTTATTTAGCGATCGACGCGCTCTTCAGACGGCCGAATGCACCTTCCACCAGCGCCTTCTGCTGCTCGTAATGCTTTGCGTAGTAACCGACTGCCGGCGAAGCCGAAGCCGGACGGCCGCTGTATGCCAGCTTCTGTCCGTCCTTCATGCCTTCCTTCAGATGGTGCTCGATGTAGAACCACGGGCCCTGATTCTGCGGCTCGTCCTGCACCCACACCACTTCGGTCGCGTTGTCGTACTTCTTCATTTCCGCTTCGAACTGCTTGTGCGCGAACGGATACAGCTGTTCGATACGGATGATCGCGACGTCATTCGCCTTCGCTTCGCGACGATGCGCGACGAGGTCATAGTACACGCGGCCCGAGCAGGCAACCACGCGCTTGACCTTCTTCGCGTCGATCTCGTCGCTCACCTCGCCGATAATCGGCTGGAACGCGCCCTTCGCCAGTTCGGACAGATCCGACACGGCTTCCTTGTGGCGCAGCAGCGACTTCGGCGTGGCGACGATCAGCGGCTTCCTGAAGAGGCGGATCATCTGGCGACGCAACAGGTGGAAAATCTGCGCCGGCGTGGTCGGCTGGACGACCTGCATGTTGTGATCGGCGCACAGTTGCAGGAAACGCTCGATACGTGCCGACGAGTGCTCCGGACCCTGACCTTCGTAGCCGTGCGGCAGCAGCATCGTGAGACCCGAGACACGGCCCCACTTCACTTCGCCCGACGAGATGAACTGGTCGATCACGACCTGCGCGCCGTTCACGAAGTCGCCGAACTGCGCTTCCCATGCGACGAACGTATTCGGCTCAGCCGTCGAGTAGCCGTATTCGAAGCCGAGCACGGCTTCTTCGGACAGCACCGAGTCGATCACCGTGAACTTTGCCTGGCCTTCGGCGATGTTCTGCAGCGGCACGTACGTGCCGTCATTCCAGCGTTCGCGGTTCTGGTCGTGCAGCACCGCGTGACGGTGCGTGAACGTGCCGCGGCCCGAATCCTGGCCGGTCAGGCGCACCGCATAGCCCGAAGCGACGAGCGACGCGAATGCCAGATGCTCGCCCATGCCCCAGTCGAGTTTCGCTTCACCGCGACCCATCGCACGACGGTCGTTGATGACGCGCTCGACGAGCGGGTGAACCTTGAAGTTATCCGGAATCGTGGTGATGCGTTCCGCGAGGCGCTTGAGTTCGGCGAGCGGCACGGCCGTGTCGGCCGCGTCGGTCCATTTGCGGTTCAGGAACGGCACCCAGTCGACCGCGTACTTGCTCTTGTAGTTCGAGAGCACCGGATCGATCGTGTGATGGCCTTCGTCCATCGCCTGACGGTATGCCTTGACGTAGTTGTCTCCGTCTTCGGCGGTGATCACGCCTTGCTGCACGAGCTTTTCAGCGTACAGCGCGCGCGTGCCCGGGTGCTTCGCGATGGTTTTGTACATCAGCGGCTGCGTGACAGCCGGCGTGTCCTGCTCGTTGTGGCCAAGCTTGCGGAAGCAGATGATGTCGATCACGACATCCTTGTGGAACTGCATCCGGTAGTCGATAGCCATCTGCGTGGCCAGCACGACGGCTTCCGGATCGTCGCCGTTCACGTGCAGCACCGGCGCTTCGATCATTTTGACGACATCGGAGCAGTACAGCGTCGAGCGCGTGTCGCGCGGGTCGGACGTCGTGAAGCCGATCTGGTTGTTGATGACGATGTGCAGCGTGCCGTGCGTGCCGTAACCGCGCGTCTGCGCGAGGTTCAGCGTTTCCATCACGACGCCCTGGCCCGCGAAGGCCGCGTCGCCGTGGATCTGCACCGGCAGGACCTGCAGGCCCTGATCGTCGCCGCGACGGTCCATCCGGGCCTTCGCCGAGCCCTCGACCACCGGGTTCACGATTTCAAGGTGCGACGGGTTGAATGCGAGCGACAGGTGAACCGGGCCGCCATCGGTCGAGACGTCCGACGAGAAACCCTTGTGGTACTTCACGTCGCCAGCCGGCAGATCGTCAACATGCTTGCCTTCGAATTCAGCGAAGAGGTCAGCCGGCATCTTGCCGAGCGTATTGACCAGCACGTTCAGACGGCCGCGGTGGGCCATGCCGATGACGATTTCCTGCACGCCGTTCGCGCCGCCGTGACGCACCACTTCGTCCATCGATGCGATGAAGCTTTCGCCGCCTTCCAGCGAGAAACGCTTCTGACCGACGTACCGGGTGTGCAGGAAGCGCTCGAGGCCTTCGGCTGCCGTCAGACGGTTCAGGATGTGCTTTTTCTTTTCGACGGAGAAATTCGGCGTCGAGCGGATCGACTCGAGCTTTTCCTTCCACCAGCGCTTCTGCTCCGGATCGCTCAGGTACATGTACTCGGCACCGATCGTGCCGCAATACGTATCGCGCAGCGCCTTGATGATGTCGCGCAGCGATGCCTGTTCGAAGCCGAAATACAGATTGTTCGTGTTGAACGTCTGGTCCATGTCGGCTTCGGTGAAGTCGTAGAACGCAGGTTCAAGCTCAGGAATGCCGGGGCGCTCGCGGCGCTTCAGCGGATCGAGATTGGCCCATTGCGAGCCGAGAAAACGGTAGGCGCCGATCAGCGACTGGACATAGACCTGCTTGCGCGCGGTGGCAAGGTCTTCGCCGCCGGTGGTGGCCCGGGGAATAAAGGCATTCGCCTTCGCCCGCTGCGCAAACGACTCGACGATCGGGCCATGAGCCACGTCGTTGCCATTGCCGCCGTCCGATGCCGGGACGTTCTGCAACGCGTCGAAATACTCACGCCAGGTCTCGGGCACTGACGCCGGATTATCGAGATACGCCTCGTACTGCTCTTCTACATACGGAGCGTTGCCGCCGAACAGATAGGAGTTCAGCTGGAGTTGCTTCATCATTTTTTACGCTCACCTTTCTTCGAGTTTCTCGAGAAATAGCGGGTTACTCAACCTTCCGCGACACGGCCTGACCGTTTGGCGGATTGCGCGAATCAAGTCTTGCTTGGAAGGACCTTAACTTGCATCCTGAAAATCATAGCACAGAACGCATACTCTACATAGCTGGCATGCTGGGCTAAAGTCTTGCCACAGCGGGGTTTTGCTGCATCCGCACGCAGGGTTTCAGGGGTTTTCGGCTCCCTTCGCCGGATCGTCGCGAGACCCCGGCGGTTCGCGCCGGCCCACGCCCGGAAACGACAAAAGCCACCCGAAGGTGGCTTTTGTCTGACAACGAGACGTTTATTGACGCCTTGTCGACGTCAACCGAAGTTAATCGGTTGCGCCCTTGCGGCTCGCGCTGCGGCGCTCGTGTTCCTTCAGATAGCGCTTGCGCAGACGGATCGATTGCGGCGTGACTTCGACCAGTTCGTCGTCGTCGATGAATTCGACCGCGTATTCGAGCGACATCTGGATCGGCGGCACGAGGCGCACCGCTTCATCGGTGCCCGAGGAGCGCACGTTGGTCAGCTGCTTGCCCTTGATCGGGTTCACGACGAGGTCGTTGTCGCGGCTGTGAATGCCGATGATCATGCCTTCGTACAGCGGCTCGCCCGGCGACACGAACATACGGCCGCGATCCTGCAGCTTCCAGAGCGCGTACGCCACGGCCGCGCCGTCGTCCTGCGAGATCAGCACGCCATTGCGACGCTCGCCGACCGCGCCTTCCCGGACCGGCTGGTACGAGTCGAACGTATGGCTCATCAGGCCCGTGCCGCGCGTGAGCGTCAGGAATTCCGACTGGAAGCCGATCAGGCCACGCGCCGAAATGCGGTACTCGAGACGCGTACGGCCACGACCGTCCGACGCCATGTCGAGCATTTCGCCCTTGCGGCGGCCCAGTTCTTCCATCACGCCGCCCTGGTGGCCGTCTTCCATGTCGACCGTCAGGTTTTCGTACGGCTCGTGACGCACGCCGTCGACTTCCGTCATCACCACGCGCGGACGCGACACAGCCAGCTCGTAGCCTTCACGGCGCATGTTTTCCACGAGAATCGTCAGGTGCAGCTCGCCGCGGCCCGCCACTTCGAACGTGGTTTCGTCGCCGGTTTCCTTCACGCGGAGCGCGACGTTGTGGTTCAGTTCCTTCATCAGACGGTCGCGGATCTGGCGGCTCGTCACGAACTTGCCTTCACGGCCCGCCAGCGGCGACGAATTCACGAGGAAGTTCATCGTCAGCGTCGGCTCGTCGACCGTGATCATCGGCAGCGCTTCCGGCACGTCCGGCGAGCAGATGGTCACGCCGATACCGATTTCCTCGATACCGTTGATGAGCACGATGTCGCCGGCTTCAGCCGATTCCACCTGGACGCGCTCCAGACCCTTGAACGACAGGACCTGATTGATCTTGCGGTTGATGATCGCGCCGTCCGGGCCCGAACGCACGGAGACCGACATGCCGGGCTTGATCGTGCCGCGCGTGATGCGGCCGACACCGATACGGCCGACGTACGTCGAATAATCGAGCGACGTGATCTGCAGCTGGAGCGGGCCTTCCGGGTCTGCCGGGCGAACCGGCACGTGTTCGAGAATCGCTTCGAAGAGCGGACGCATGTTGCCTTCGCGCACGCTCGGATCGAGGTCGGCATAGCCATTCAGGCCCGATGCGTAGACGATCGGGAAGTCGAGCTGTTCTTCGCTTGCGCCGAGCTTGTCGAACAGGTCGAACGTCTGGTTGATCACCCAGTCGATACGCGCGCCCGGGCGGTCGATCTTGTTGATGATGACGATCGGCTTCAGGCCGAGTGCCAGCGCTTTCTTGGTCACGAAGCGCGTTTGCGGCATCGGACCCTCGACGGCATCGACGAGCAGCAGCACCGAGTCGACCATCGACAGCACGCGCTCCACTTCACCGCCGAAGTCGGCGTGGCCCGGGGTGTCGACGATGTTGATGTGCGTGCCTTCGTATTCGACCGCGCAATTCTTCGCAAGAATCGTGATGCCGCGTTCTTTTTCGATGTCGTTCGAATCCATGACACGTTCGGCGATCTGCTGGTTCTCGCGGAAGGTGCCGGACTGGCGAAGGAGCTGGTCGACGAGCGTGGTCTTGCCGTGGTCGACGTGGGCAATGATGGCGATGTTACGAAGGGCGCGGGTCATAGGAACCTGGAGACAGTTGAGTGCGCCAGATCGCTTCTTGAAACTGCCAACAAGCCCAAAGCGCACTTTTGGGAACCTGAAATTATAGCACGCGAACGTGAAGCTTTCCGACCCGCCACGTACTCCGGCCGTCAGAAAGCCTTTCGGCAGGCCCTTTTCGCCCGCGCAGAACCGCCCTCCAGCGCATTCATCACAGCACGACGCGTCCGCAACCGCCCGCCCCAACGCTGCGCTCCCCGCACAGATCGATTATGGTTCTTGTCTGTGAAAGTTCCTTGCCTAAGCTGTAATAACGCTTGCCGCGTCAACTAACCGCACCTATAATCCTGCCTGGTCAATCATTGCTGTCGCAGAGAATCATGACTGATCCGAACCCGGCGTTACCGCCCGAAATCAGCGAATACCAGTTCGGCGAAAGCGTTGGCTACCTGCTCTCGCGTGTGAAATCGACCATGTCGAACATGATCACGCAGCGCACGATAGCCGAACTCGGTATTACGAGCACCCAGTGCAGCATCCTGTTCATGGTCGCGAGCGGCAAGTGCCTGCTCGCCGCCGAGCTGGCCCGCGAATACGGCATCGACGCAAGCGCCGTCACCCGCCTGATCGACCGGCTGGAGAAGCGCGGCCTGCTGACACGCGTGCGCAGCTGCGAAGATCGCCGCGTCGTCCGGCTAGCCCTCACGCCCGAAGGCCAGGCGATGGCGGCCCGCATGCCCGCCATTTTCAACGGCACGCTGGACAGGCTGCTCGCAGGCTTTACCCCCGAAGAAGTGGGTTTCCTCAAGAGCATGCTGCGCCGCGCGCTCGCCAACAGTGGCGACGCCACGTGGCTTTCGCGCGATGCCGCCACCGCGGCGGCCACGTCGTCCGAGACCCGATAAATAGTTGCAGCGTCCATCATTACCATCACTCAAAGAAGAGTCGAGCGAATGAAATCCCTTTCCCTGTCCGCGCCGGCGCTGTCGAGCCGGGCTGTTGTCGCCGCGGCGGCGACAGCACTCGCCCTGTCGGGCTGCGCGAACTACATCGGTATCAAGAGCGACAAGCAGATGGCGTCGGCCGCGCAGTACGAATCGGCGCAGAGCGTTCCCGCGGAGGGTGGCCAGTGGCCCTCGCTCGACTGGGCGAACCAGTTCGGCGACCCGCAACTGCCGGCGCTGATCGCCGAAGCACTCGACGGCAGCCCGTCGATCGCGCAGGCGCAGGCGCGTATCGCCAAGGCGTCGTCGTACATCGAAAACACGCGTTCGAACCTGTATCCGAAGGTGGACGGAAGCTATTCGTGGACCCGCGAGCTGTATTCGGCGAACGCCCTCTTCCCGCCGCCGTACGGCGGCACGTGGTTCAGCGAGAACAACGCGCTCGCGAGCGCCTCGTGGGACCTGGACCTGTGGGGCAAGAACCGCGAAAAGCTCGGCCAGGCCGTCTCGCAGGAAAAAGCCGCCGAAGCCGACATGCAGCAGGCGCGCGTGACGCTCGCCTCGTCGGTGGCACGCACGTACAACCAGCTCGCGCAGCTCTACGCGCTGCGCGATATCGCCCAGCGCGAAATCGACAATCGCCAGACGATCGGCAAGATCACGAACGGCCGGGTTCTGGCCGGTCTCGATACGAACGTCGAACGGCAGACGGCCAACGGCAATATCGCCACGAGCCAGGCGAACCTGACTGAACTCGACGGCCAGATCACCACCGTGCGCTACCAGCTCGGCGCGCTGCTCGGCAAAGGGCCGGACCGCGGCCTGCAGATCGCCAAACCGGTGATGAACGCGGGCGCGCAGGTCGTGCTGCCGGACAACCTGCCGGCCGACCTCGTGGCCCGCCGCCCGGATATCGTCGCCGCGCGCTGGGAGGTCGAAGCCGCGACGCACGACATCAAGGAAGCGAAAGCGGAATTCTTCCCGGACATCAACCTCGCGGCCGGTTTCGGTTTCGATGCGTTCGGCTGGGGCCGCTTCCTCACCTCGGCGAGCCGCCAGATCCAGTTCGGCCCGGCGATCCATCTGCCGATCTTCGATGCCGGCGCGCTGCGCTCGCAACTGAAAGGACGCTACGCCGACTTCGATCTCGACGTCGCGAACTACAACCAGACGCTGATCAATGCGCTCTCGGATGTGGCGACGCAGGTGTCGTCGATCCGTTCGATCGACCAGCAGTCGGGCGACGCGCAGCGCGCGCTCGACGCGTCGTCGAAAGCGTACGAACTTGCGGTGATCCGCTACCGCGCCGGCCTGTCGCCGCAACTGCAGGTGCTGACCGCCGACCAGAACCGCCTCGCCGCCGAACAGACGGTGACGAACCTGAAGATGAAGCGCCGCGACATGCAGATCGCGCTGGTCAAGGCGCTCGGCGGCGGGTTCGACGCAACGCAGACCGGTCTCGTGGTGCCGACCGACGCCCCCGCTTCCGCCGCACACGCATCGAACTGAGCCGGACCGAACGCCCATCCGGATAAACGACGAAGACTGAGAGAATACGGAGCACATCAATGAGCACCCCCCAACAGCCCGCGCCGGGCACGCAACCGGCAAACAACGGCAAGCGCCGACGGATGATGACGCTGCTCGTCATCGTGATCCTGATCGCCGCGATTGCATATGGCCTGTACTACTTCCTCGTCGCGCGCTTCCACGAAGACACCGACGATGCCTACGTGAACGGCAACGTCGTGCAGATCACGCCACAGGTCACGGGCACGGTCGTCTCCGTGAACGCCGACGACACGCAGACGGTCAAGGCCGGCGATCCGGTCGTCGTGCTGGACCCGGCGGATTCGCGCGTCGCGCTCGAATCGGCTGAAGCGAATCTCGCGCAGGTCGTGCGCCAGGTGCGCGGCCTGTTCGCCGACGACAGCCAGTACCTGGCCCAGGTCGCCGTGCGTCAGTCCGATCTGTCGCGCGCGCAGGACGACCTGAAGCGCCGCATGACGGTGGCGCAAACGGGTGCGGTTTCGCAGGAAGAAATCTCGCACGCCCGCGACGCCGTGAAGAGCGCGCAGGCCGCGCTCGACGCCGCGCAACAGCAGCTCGCCGCGAACCGCGCGCTGACCGCGAACACGACGGTCGCCAATCATCCGAACGTGCAGGCCGCGGCCGCGAAGGTACGCGACGCGTATCTGAACAACGCGCGCAACACGCTGCCGGCACCGGTTACCGGATACGTCGCGAAGCGTTCGGTGCAGGTCGGCCAGCGCGTCTCGCCAGGCACGCCGCTGATGGCGATCGTGCCGCTGAACAGCGTGTGGGTCGACGCGAACTTCAAGGAAGTGCAGCTGACGCACATGCGCATCGGCCAGCCGGTCGAACTGACGGCTGACGTCTATGGTTCGGGCGTGACGTTCCACGGCAAGGTCGTCGGTTTCTCGGCCGGCACGGGCTCGGCGTTCTCGCTGCTGCCGGCGCAGAACGCGACGGGCAACTGGATCAAGGTCGTGCAACGCCTGCCGGTGCGTATCGCGCTCGATCCGCAGGAACTCGCGGCGCATCCGCTGCGTATCGGTCTGTCGATGCAGGCCGACGTGAACATCAAGAACGAAAACGGCGGCCAGCTCGGCAACGCGCCGAACACCGTCTATCAGACCAACGTGTTCGACCGGTACGGCGACCAGGCCGATGCCGAAATCGCACGCATCATCGCGGCGAACGCCGGCCCGAACGGCGGCCAGTACAGCGGCGCGCAGGCAGCCGGGCGCGGCGCAAAAGGCGCGGCGAAGCTGATGTAACCAGCATCATGGCGCTTGCCGCCACACCAGCAATACTTCAAAAGGTTTCATGGCTCAGGCTCAAGTCCCGGGGCCGCCCCCGGGGGGGGGGGGGCGGGTGGTGGGGGCGG
>NZ_CAJQZB010000028.1:0-85588 GCF_907164545.1 Paraburkholderia gardini
TGCTTCCGCCGCCTCAAAAAAACCCCCGGGTGTCTCTCAATATAAACACCCCCCCCCCCCCGTCTGGCCGTGCGTGAAAGCGTGCTTAGTGCAGCTTTTTCGGCAGTTGCTGGCTACGCAGGCGCTTGTGCAGGCGCTTCACAGCAGCAGCCTTCTTGCGCTTACGTGCCGTCGTCGGCTTTTCGTACGATTGGCGTTCACGCAGCTCGGCGATCAGGCCATTCTTTTCGATTGCGCGACGAAAGCGGCGGATCGCCACTTCGAACGGCTCGTTTTCTTTCAGAAGAATCGTCGTCATGTAATTCCTAACTAAATCGCTTGATACGGTTGATTGCGTGGCGGCAACCCGCTCACGCGCCGGCACTCCGGTCGTTTCGATTCATGGCCAATAACAGGCAAACGAAACCATGGACGAAAACGAGAGGCAAAGCGGCCACGGAGGCCAGAAAAGAGAGGTGGGGAGTTCACCGCGAGAACGCGGGCAGACGCATAAACAGCGCCGCGTCTGATGCCCGGTTCACCGCCGACGTTCAACTACAAATCGACCACGAAACAGGCAAAGATCTCAATTCACTCCCGATGATATCAGGAAAAACTCGTGCCCACCATGACTTTCACGAATGCGTTCAGGCACTTGCGTCGTTCAGACGGCGGATATCGGCGTCCGTGAGCCTCAGATGAACTGCCGCGACAAGGCTTTTCAACTGGCCGACCGAGGTCGCGCTGGCAATCGGCGCGGTCACGCCCGGACGCGCTATCAGCCACGCCAGTGCCACCGTGGCGGGCGTGCTGTCATGCCGTCCGGCGACTTCGTCGAGCGCCTTCAGGATGCCAAGGCCGCGCTCGTCCAGGTATTTTTCGACCCGGCTGCCGCGAGCGCTGCTTTTCCCGAGGTCCGCCTTCGACCGGTATTTGCCCGACAGAAAGCCGCTCGCAAGACTGTAATACGTCACGACACCCAGCCGGTGTGCAAGCGCAACCGGCTCGATCTCTGTTTCGTACGGAGCGCGATCATACAGGTTGTATTCCGGCTGGAGCAGCTGATACTTCGGCAAGCCGTTCTGCTGCGCGACCGCGAGCGCTTCTTCAACTCGCGCGCCGCTGTAGTTGGAGGCGCCGATCACCCGCACCTTGCCCGCCTCGATCAGGCGCTGGTAGGCGCCGAGCGTCTCGGCGAGCGGCGTTTCCGCGTCGTCGAGATGCGAAAAATACACATCGATGTAATCGGTTTGAAGGCGACGCAGCGAATCTTCGACTGCGGCCTGGATGTTGCCGCCTGACAGTCCTTTTCGCGCACCGAGCATGCCCACCTTGGTCGCGAGCACGACCTTGTCGCGCCTTCCGCCCTGCTTCAGCCACTTGCCGATGATGGTTTCCGATTCGCCGCCCTCGTGCCCCGGCACCCAGGCCGAATAGACGTCGGCGGTATCGATGAAGTCGAGCCCGGCGTCAACGAAGGCGTCGAGAATCGAGAACGAAGTGGCTTCGTCGGCGGACCAGCCGAACACGTTTCCGCCGAAAACCAGCGGTGCGACCTGTACCTGCGACGTGCCGATATTGCGTTTTTGCATGACTTCTCCCAGGGGAAATGCATCCGGACCGACAAGCATACGCCGTCTCGCGGATCCGCACAGGGAGGCGCTCTCCGGGGTTTTTCCTGGCCTCGGGCGGGCCCGTTCCCTCCCTCTTTTCTCTCCAGCCCCTAAAGTTTTGTTCGCGCGCCGCCGACAACCAGGAAAGGCGGGCAGCGCCACTCGTCAAACGCGCTACGCCGAACCCGAACCAGCCTAATTACATGGCGTTTTCCAAACGAGGAAGCAAATGCTGAATATCAACACCAACATTCTGTCGCTGACGGCACAGAACAATCTGTCGGGCTCGCAAAGCGCTCTGGCGCAAGCCATCAACCGTCTGTCGTCGGGCAAGCGCGTGAACACGGCTGCTGACGATGCAGCAGGTAACGCAATTGCAACGTCGCAAACGGCGTCGATCAACGCGCTGACCCAGGGCGCCGCAAACGCGAACAACGCAGTGTCGATGGTGCAAACGACCAACGGCGCACTGCAATCGACAGTCGACAACCTGCAACGTATCCGCCAGCTGGCAGTGGAAGCAGGCGACGGCTCGCTGGATTCGTCGGCCCTCTCCAACCTGGATTCGGAAGTTCAGGCGCGTCTGACGGAAATCACGCGTGTTGCTGCACAAACGACGTTCAACGGCAAGGCAGTTCTGTCGAACGCCGGTAGCGTGACGTTCCAGATCGGCGCGTTCGCGGGCCAGCAGATCACCGCATCGTTCGGTACGACGGTGTGGAACGCAGGCGGCCTCGGCCTGACCACGCTGAGCGTTTCGACGGCAGCACTGGCACAAACGGCAATGACCTCGATCGACGCGGCACTGGCAAGCGTCAATACCTTCCAGGCAACGCTCGGCGCAACGCAAAACACGATGACGGCCGCCATCACGACGACGACCACGCAAGCGACGAACATGAGCGCAGCGCGTTCGCAGATCACCGACGCGGACTTCGCGACGGAAACGGCGAACCTGTCGAAGGCTCAAGTGCTGCAACAAGCTGGTATCTCGGTGCTGGCTCAGGCAAACTCGCTGCCGCAACAGGTTCTGAAGCTTCTCCAGTAAGACTGACTGAAGCACGGCGTGCGCTACGGCGTCGCATTGCGGGAGCCGCAGCCATACGCGGCTCCCGCAAGGAATACAGGTTGGACCCGTGGGAGGCTCGCCTCCCACAACCCGTTTCTACGCTTCAGTATCATTGACCTGACTTTTTTCGCATCGACGAACGGAGCATCCGTATGACCACGACGGCGTCCTCATCTACTACCGACGTAACCAGTCTGCTAGCGCAGGCGGCCCAGTCCATCATCAGCGGTTCGACCAAGTCGACGCTCGATGTCAACTCGCTCGTGTCAGCTCTCGTTACTGCGAAAACAGCCGGTCAAAACGCGACGATTGTGAACAAACAGTCGCTCGACAATACCGAAGTGTCGGCCATTGGCTCGCTCAAATCGGCACTTTCGTCGCTGCAAACCACACTGAGCGGCCTGGCAGACGGCTCGACGCTGTCGAGCGTCGCCGCAACCGTCAGCAGCAGCGCGCTCACTGCAACGACGACCACCGGTGCGGTCGCCGGCAACTACACGGTCAACGTAACGCAAGTAGCGACGGCCAACAAGATTTCTTCGCAGGCGTTCACCAGTAGCGACACGATCGGCAGCGGCACGCTGACCATCGGTCTCGGCAGCACCGGCACGATGTCGCTCAACGTGACGTCGGGCCAGTCGCTGTCGGACATCGCGAGCGCGATCAACAGCTCGTCGAATAATCCGGGTGTGTCGGCGTCGGTCATCACGGCGGCGGATGGACAGCATCTGGTCATCCAGTCGACGGCGACGGGTGCTGCTAACACGGTCTCGGTGACGGCAGGCAGCGGCCTCAGTTCCAAACTGAATTCCTCCGGTTACACGACGGTGACGACGGGTCAGGACGCGCAGTTCACCATCGACGGCAATGCCGTGACCAGCGCCAGCAACACCGTGACGAACGCGCTGAGCGGTGTGACGCTCGTCCTGTCGGCGGCCGCCATCGGCACGCCGCAGACCGTGACGGTTGCAACCGATCCGACCGCAACCACGAAGGCAATCAACGACTTCGTGACGGCGTACAACAACTATGTCACCACGGCTGCTGGCCTGTCCGGCTACGACACGACCTCAGCGACGGCCGGTCCGCTGCTGGGCGACTCGATGCTCAACCAGATCAACAACGGTCTTGCCAACCTGATCAGCGGCGGCGTAACAACGGGTGGCAACACATTCAGTCTCTCGTCGATCGGCATCGACCTGCAACCGGATGGCACGATGGCCGTCGACCAGAGTACGCTCACGGCAGCCGCGACCTCCAACAGCCCGGCGCTTGCCGGACTGTTCAACACAACGAACGGCATCGGCACGACGCTGAATTCGTTCGTGAACACGTACGTCCAGTCGAGCGGCACGATCGACCAGCGCACCGCTTCGCTGAACAGCGACCTGTCGAACCTTTCGGATCAGGCGACGGCGTTGACGGATTATCAGACCACCCTGACCGCGCAATACAACGCGCAGTTCACCGCGCTGAACACGCTGATGTCGCAGATGCAGAACAACACGCAGTACCTCACACAGCTCTTCGGCGGAACAAGCAGCGCGGGTGCGCTCGCGACCAATAAGTAAGCCCGCGCAATGACGTCGACATCAGGAATGGAACGTATGGCAGACGAACCGCTGGACCGCGCGCTCGACCTGAGCCAGGCAATCGAAGCCGCAGCCGTTGAAGGTGACTGGCTGCGCGCCGCCGCGCTCGTCGAAGAACGCTCGCCGCTCCTGATGTCGCTGAGCCCCACGCAGACGCCGGAGGCACTCGATAAGATTCGCACGATCCAGCGCATCGACGTCGCGATCACGGAACAGGCGAAAACTGGATCGGACCGGATCGCCTCGCAGCACAGCGCGGCGATCGGGCGCATCAAGGCGGTCCGTCTGTATCACACGACGGGCATGCTTTAAGGCGGCAAAAGCCGTGACCGGACGGCGCAAAGAATAAAACAAGGGAATACAACGAACACCGCATGACAAATGCGGGATCTTTGAGTTGCTTCGGAAAGCCGCACTTGCGGCTTTTTTTTCGTCCCGATGCTGCCGCGATTTCATTGCATCATAGCCGGCGACGATTTCCGTCAGCCAGTGGAACCGTCCGAAGCATACGTATTCCACATCGCCGCGAACGCGTCTTCGAGGTTGCGCGCGAAGCGCGGCGCATCACACAGCGGCGATGCCAGCAGTCGCTCACGCAAGCCTGCACGCAACGCGCCGAGGCTTGTGCGATCTGCCGCGAACGAGATCGCCTTCGCGACGTAGTCGTCATCATCCGCGGCGACCCACTGCGGCAATCCCACCGTATTCAGAATGCTTTCGCCTACATGCGACAGGAAACGATCGCCACGCCGCGTCAGCACAGGTACGCCCATCCACAGCCCTTCGACGCTCGTCGTACCACCCGGGTAGGGAAAAGGATCGAGCGCGATATCGACCTGATTGAACATGTCGAGATGCATGTCGCGTGGCGTAGCGCCGACGAGAATGAGACGCTCCGCGGCAACACCGTGGCGCGCGAAACGTGCCGAAATGCTGTCGCGCAGAAGCTGCTGATCGAGTTGCGGGGCCTTCAGCAACAGACGCGAACCTGCAGCCGCATGCAGCACGCGCGACCAGAGCGCAACAACGTCATCGCCGATCTTGCTGAGACTGTTCAGGCAACCGAACGTCACGGCACCGTTTGCAAGCATCGGCAGCGGTCCGATGGCGATATCCCGCTGCGGCGGAGTGAAGCAGAGGTAACTGTCAGGTAGCCGCCAGGGCTTTTCGACGAAGTGAGATTCCTCTTCAACCGGCAGCACGTGCCGGTCGCCGAGAATGTAGTCAATCGCTTCGATCCCCGTCGTTGCGAAGAACCCGAGCCACGTTACCTGCACCGGCGCAGGCTTCCACGCGAAGACCGACAACCGGTTGAACGACGTGTAGCCAGACAGATCCAGCAGGATGTGAACGCCGTCCGCGTGGATCCGGTGGGCGACATCCTGCTCAGTCATCGCAGTGATGTCGCGCCACGCGGTGAAGTACGGCTTCAGTCGCGCTGTCGTCGCGTCTTCCGATACCTGGGCCGCATATGCGATCAACTCGACGCGTGCCGGGTTGAGATGCTCGAGTGCGGTTTCGAGGAATACCGCGACCGGGTGCGTTTTCAGATCGCCTGAAACGAACCCGACTCGCAGCGGACCGGCAGGCCGCTTTGCGCGATGACGGAAAGGTTGCGCCCGCGCGGCCACATGTTCTCCATACCTGCGCGCATCGATTTTCAGCGTTTCCGCAGATGAACACGCTGCGCTTGCCGAACTGAAAATTACGCCCTGATGCGCGGCGTCGAGTCCTGGATCAAGGTCGCGCGCGTTGCGATAGGCCGCGAGGCCGCCGTTGAGATCGCCCACAGCACGCAGGATTTCGCCAAGCGTGAGGAACATTCGCGCGTCGTTATTAGCCAGAAACAGTGCACGGCGGCAACTCGTCAGCGCTTCGTCCGGCTTCTCGAGCATCATCAATGCCCAGGCGAGGTTATGATGCGCCTCGGCGTTGCCTGGATCGAGTTCCGTCGCGTGCCGGTAACCTGACGCTGCGGCTTCGAATTTTTTCAAACCAAAGTACGCGCCGCCGAGAACGTTATAGGCCTCGGCGAGCGACGGCGCGTATTCGATGGCTCGAGTACAGCTTTGCACCGATTCGTTAAACCTGCCCAGTCGCCTCAGCACGCCGGCGCGATTGCAATGCGCGTCCGCCAGATCCGGCTTCAACGCGATCGCCTGGTCGAAGTGCGTGAGTGCGGCGTCCAGATCACCCGCGTCGCAAAGCATGGCGCCAAGGCTGTTGTGGGCCGCTGCATCGGTCAGGTCCAGCGCGCGGCGCAGACTGCTGACCGCGCCGTCCAGGTCGCCACGCGCTTTCAGCATCAGACCCAGACTCTGATGCGCGACGCGCAAATCAGGCCTCAGTTCGACCGCCATGCGATAACTCGCGATTGCTGCATCCGGCCTTTGAAGTCCACGAAGCGCGTTGCCGAGGTTGTTGTGCGCCTCAGCATAGTCCGGACGATATTCGATCGCCTTTCCGTACGTCTCCACGGCCGCATCGAGTTCGCCCATGTCCAGCAGCGCATTGCCGAGATTGTTGTACGCTTCTGCGTAACCTGGACGTAGCGCGATAGCCTGTGCACAACTCTGTATCGACGCCTCCAGCTGTTTCGCCTCGCGCAGTGCATTGCCCAGGTTGTTGTGCGCTTCTGGATAATCGGGTTTGAGCGTCATGGCCTGCCGATAACTGGCGATTGCGTCCTCAAGCCGGCCCTTCTCGCGCTGCACGTTGCCGAGGTTGTTGAAGTAGATCGCGTTGGGGTGCATCGCAATCGACTGTTCGATCAGGACGAAACCGGCCTCGTGCTGATTCAGCTGACACGCCAGCAACCCCAGAAAATGGAGCGCGTCTGCGTTATCCGGCTCGACCTGCAGGATCTGGCCGTACAACGCCCGCGCTTCGGTCAGCTGCCCTGTTTGATGGTGTGCAAGCGCTGTCGCGAGAAGTGAAAGATTGTCTTGCATGACCGGTCAATCCGTAGCGAGTGTTGTTGCCATGACATCATCGGCATATTGCTTCCACATGCCATGAAACGCGTCCTCGAGATTCCTCGCGAAACGCGGCGCGTCGCACAACGGCGACGCCAGCACATGTTCGCGAAGCCCCGCGCGCATCGCAGCCAGCATCGATGGATCGGACGCGAAGGCAATCGCCCGGGCGAGATAGTCTTCCTCGTCGACGGCGATCCAGTCTGCGAGATTCGCGGTCTGCAGCAGGCTTTCGCAGATGTGCGTCAGGAATCGGTCGCCCTTCATGCAGAGCACCGGTACGCCCATCCACAGTCCTTCCGCTGTCGTCGTGCCACCCGGATAGGGAAACGGGCTCAGCACGATATCGACCTGGTTGTACGTCGAGAGATACTCCACTCGCCTTGACGCGCCCTGGAGGATCAATCGCGACTCATCGATACCGTGCGCGGCGAAACGCCGGAAAGTAGTGAGCTGTGCACCCTTCGTGTCGAGCCCATGCGATTTCAGGAACAGCCGCGAACCCGGCACTGCATGCAACAGACGGGACCACAGCGCGACGACTTCGTCGCTGACCTTCATCAGCTTGCCAAAGCAGCCGAACGTCACCGTGCCGCCGTTTGCAAGCATCGGCAGCGGGCCGATCTTCACATCGTCCACAGGCGGCGTGAAGCACAGATAGCTGTCCGGCAAGCGCCACGGCTTTTCGACGAATTGTGCTTCCTCACCCGGCGGCAGCACGTATCGGTCGCCGAGGAAGTAATCGATCGACTCGCTGCCCGTCGAAGCAAAGAAGCCGAGGTAGCTCACCTGAACCGGTGCCGGTTTCCACGCGAAAATCGGCAGTCCCGTGTACGCCGTGTGGCCCGACAGATCCACCAGCACGTCGATGTTGTCGTCACGGATCACGCGTGCCGCTTCTTCTGTTTTCAGTCCGTCCAGCACGCGCCATGTGCTGAAGTGCGGCTTGAGACGCGCGGTGACTTCGTCCTCGAGCGTATAGGTCGCGTAGGCGATCAGCTCCACACGCGCCGGGTTCACATACCGGAACACGCTTTCCAGGAAAATGCCCGCCGGATGCGCGCGCAGATCGCCCGACACGATGCCGACGCGCAGGCGCGAGCCGTCATGCGACGGTTTGTGCGCATATGGTTTCACGCCCATCGACATCAATTCACCGAAGCGGCGCGCATGCTTCAGATAGGTGTCGGTATCGAACTTCGCGGAGCCCGCCAGACTGAACAACAGACGGTTATACGTCTGAACCGGATCGGGATCGAGCGGCAACGCTTTCAGATAGGCGTCGATTGCGCCATCGAGATCGCCAAGTGCGCGCAGGATGTCGCCAAGACTGATGTACATCGGCGCGGAGACGTCGGCGAGCTCAAGCGCCTTGTGGCAGCTTTCCAGCGCTTCGTAAGGCTTGTCGTGCTTCAGCAGAACGACGCCAAGGTTGTGAAACGCATCCGCGTTATTCGGGTCGAGTTCGATCGCGTGTCTGTAACTCAGCGTGGCCGCTTCGAGCCGGTCGAGACCGTAGTACGCGATGCCAAGGCTGTTGTACGCCTCGGCGAGCGTCGGCGCGAGTTCGATCGCGCGGATACAGCTTTCCACCGATTCCTCGAACCGGCTCTGCCGTCGCAGCACGCCGCCACGATTGCAATGCGCTTCGGCAAAATCCGGCCGCAGTGCGATCGCCGTGTCGAAGTGCGTGAGCGCGGCGTCCAGATCGCCAATGTCGCGCAGGACAGTGCCGATGCTGTTGTGCGCGTCCGCGTCGGTCGGATCCAGCGCGTGGCGCAGGCTTCTGATCGCCTCTTCCGGTTCGCCACGCGCTTTCAGCAACAGACCGAGACTGTGATGTGCAATCCGCAGATCATGCTTTAACGCGACTGCCGTGCGATAGCTCGCTATCGCATCGTCCGTTTTGTCCTGCGCGCGAAGCGCGTTGCCGAGGTTGTTGTGCGCCTCGGCGTAATCCGGGTTAAGGCGAATCGCCTCACCGTAGCTCGCCGCTGCCGCCTCCAGCTCGCCCATATCCTGCTGCGCGTTACCGAGATTGTTGTGCGCTTCCGCGTAACCTGGGCGCTCCGCAATGGCCCGCGCACAGCTCTCTACCGCCGCCTCGGGCTGCCTCGCCTCGCGCAGTGCGTTGCCGAGGTTGTTGTGCGCCTCGGGATAGTCTGGCTTGAGCGCGACCGCGCGACGGTAAGCTTCGATTGCGTCCGCGAGACGGCCGTTCTGGCCCAGCATGTTGCCGATGTTGTTGTAGTAGGTTGCGTTCGGATGCGCTGCGATCGACTGTTCCATCAGCCCAAGACCCACATCGTGCTGACCCAGCTGACACGCGAGCAGCCCCAGAAAATGCAGCGCGTCCGGATTGCCCGGCTCGGTCTGCAGGATCCGTCCGTACAGCGCCCGCGCTTCGGCGAGCTGGCCCACCTGATGATGTGCCAGTGCGTTCGCGAGAAATTGGGAGTTGTTCTGCATGTATCTGGGCTCGTGCGTCAGCAAGGGCGACGCATCGCGCGTCGCCCGGTTCAATCAATACGGATGCGATTCAGCGCCGAAATCCACCAGCGCGCCGTTGTGCTCGATCATCACGCTTTGCACAGCGATACCTTCGCGGGACATTTCCGCGATGATGTCGCGCGCACGCCATTGCGTTGGAATCACGATGACGTCGACGCCGGACGACTTCAGCACGTCGCGGAATTCGATCTTCTGGCCGGTGCCCGGCACGTACGTGCCGGCCTTGTGCGGATCGGAATCCACAACCAGAGGAAAGCGCACTGCGTCCGCGCCGAACTGGTGGATGAAGGCCGCCGCCTTGCCGGTTCCACCCCAGATCGCGACGCGCTTGCCCGAAGCCGCGAGGCCCGATAGTTGCTGCGCGATCGTCTCGCGGCTTTTCACGGTACCCGCGGCGAAACGCATTGCTGCTTCGGTGCGCGTGCGCGCCTGCGCCGGCACGCCGAGCTTGACCAGTGCATAAACGACTTCACCGTCGTAGCCATGTTCAAGCGCGACGATCTCACCCGCACGCGACATCAACGTGCGGAACGATTCGGTCGTGAAATGCGATACGTGTTCGTAGAAGAAGTCGGCAAGGCGATTCGTTTCAAAGACGCGGTCGATACACGGCACTTCGGCGAACAGCCAGCAATCCTTTCCTTCCGGGCCTTGCATCGCCGCGCCCCACGCGAGCTGCTCGATCAGCTTCGCCGGTTCGGTGAGATGTTCCAGGACGTGACGGATCACAATCGCATCCGGTGCGAACGCGCTCATGTCGACGAGCGGATCGAACAGACGCGCATGAAACTCGACGCCCTTGCCGGTCTCCGGGCTCGCGTTCGGATCGAAGCCGATAAAGCGGCCGGCCTCGCGCGCCTGCGCGAGGCCGCGCACGAAGTGACCCTCACCGCAGCCGATCTCGACGACGAGCGGCGCGGCCGGCAGATGATTCAGCAGCACGTCGCGCGTATCAGCGAGGTGACCTTTCCAGATGCCGCCGCTGTTGAACATGCGGTTCGGGTTGCTTTCGTATGGAATCGCGTCGTAATGAAACTTGTGGTTCCACACATGGGAGCACGACGGGCATTGCACGAAATCCTGCGCATGACGTGGCAACGCACGCGCCGCTTCAGCCGATGCGGGCCAGGCGAGCGTCGCGAGCGTCTGTGCGCCCGCCGGAAAGAAGCGCGCCGCGACCGAGTGGGCGCAAACGGGACAGGTCGTCCCCACAAGATCAAGACTCATGATTTCACCAGGTGTTTGAAGTAGGCGATCGTTTCTTTCAGACCGTCTTCCAGGCCGACGCCAGGCTGCCAGTCGAGATGCTGGCGTGCCTTTGTGATGTCGGGCCGTCGTTGAATGGGATCGTCCTGCGGCAACGGACGATACTCGATGCGGCTCTTCGAACCCGTCAGCCGCAGCACCGTTTCCGCGAGATCGCGGATCGTGATTTCAGACGGATTACCGATATTGACCGGACCGGTTTCCTCGTTCTGATCCATCATCCTCAGCAGACCTTCCACGAGATCGTCGACATAGCAGAATGAGCGCGTCTGGCCGCCGTCGCCGTACAGCGTGATCGGGTCACCGCGCAGCGCCTGCATGATGAAGTTCGACACGACGCGGCCGTCGTCCGGGCGCATCCGCGGGCCGTACGTGTTGAAGATCCGCACGACGCGGATATCGACGCCGTGCTGACGGTGGTAATCGAAGAAGAGCGTTTCGGCGCAGCGCTTGCCTTCGTCGTAACAGGCTCGCGGGCCGGTCGGGTTCACGTTGCCCCAGTAGCTCTCCTGTTGCGGATGCTGCTGCGCGTCGCCGTAGACTTCGCTCGTGGACGCCTGCAGGATGCGCGCGCCGCAGCGCTTCGCGAGGCCGAGCATGTTGATCGCGCCGAGCACGGCCGTCTTCACGGTCGAGACGGGATCGCTCTGGTAATGCACCGGGCTCGCGGGACACGCCATGTTGAACACGCGGTCCGCTTCGACGTACAGCGGCAGCCACACATCGTGACGGATCAGCTCGAAGTTCACGCGGCCGATCAGATGCTGGATGTTCTGCTTGCTGCCCGTGTGAAAGTTGTCGACGCACATCACGTCGAAGCCGGAGGCGACGAGGCGATCGCACAGATGCGAGCCAACGAAGCCGGCACCGCCGGTAATCAGGGCGGACTGGTTATTCATTCTGCGATCTCCACGACAGCGGTAAGGTGTTGCGCCCACATGCCATGCAAGGCGGCTTCGAGATTCCGGGCAAAACGCGGCGCATCGCACAGCGGCGACGCGACCACCCGCTCGCGCAGGCCGGCGCGCAGCGCGGCGAGGCTGGCGCCGTCAGCGGCAAATGCAATGGCGCGGGCGAGATAGTCTTCGTCGTCGGCGGCGATCCATGTGTCGAGGCCCGCCGAATGCAGGAAGCTTTCGCAGATGTGCGACAGGAAACGGTCGCCGCGACGGCACAGCACCGGCACGCCCATCCACAGCGCTTCGGCTGTCGTCGTGCCGCCGGGATATGGAAATGGACTCAGCGCGATATCGACGCGGTTGTATGCGGCCAGATACTCCGCGCGCGGCGAGCGGCCTTCGAGAATCAGACGCGACGCGTCGATGCGATGTGCCGCGAAGCGACGCAACGTCGTTTCGTGAACGTGCGCCGTATCGAGTTGCCCCGCCTTCAAAAACAGCTTCGCGTCCGGCACCGCGTGCAGCAGACGCGCCCACAACGCGACGACGTGATCGGTAATCTTCGTCAACTGGCCGAAGCAGCCGTACGTGACGTAGCCGTTAGCCAGCATCGGCAGCGCGCCGACTTTCGCGTCGTCCCGCGGTGGCGTGAAGCACAGGTAGCTGTCCGGCAGCCGCCAAGGCTTTTCGACGAAATGCGCTTCTTCTTCGACCGGCAACACGTGACGGTCGCCGAGCACGTAGTCGATCGTGTCGAGACCCGTGCTCGCGAAAAAGCCAGGCCAGCTCACCTGCACCGGCGCGGGCTTCCATGCGAAGAGCGGCAGACGGTTGTAGATCGTGTGACCGGCGCCATCGAGCAGCACGTCGATGCGATCGTCGCGGATGCGCCGCGCGGCGGTTTCGTCGCTCATGCCGGCGATGCTCGTCCACGCGCTGAAACGCGGCTTGATGCGCGCGGTCAGGTCGTCTTCGAGTGTGCGCGTCGGATACGCGATGAGCTCGATCCGCGCCGGATCGAGTTCGGCCACGACGCTTTCGATGAAATAGCCCACCGGATGCCTTTTCAGATCACCCGACACGATGCCGACACGCAGTGCGCGTGCTGTGCGCGGCGCGAGATCGACCAGCCAGTCCTTCCACGGTTTCGCCTGCGTGCGGATCTGCGCGGCGAAGCGGAGCGCTTCATCGAGGTATTGCCGCGGCGTCGTGCTGGCAAGGTAGTTCAGCGCGAACAGCAGGTTGCTGTGCGGCTCGGCAAAATCTGGACGCAGCGCGATCGCGCTGCGATACGCCTCGATGGCTGCGTCGAGTTCGCCGAGTTCCATCAGCGTATTCGCGAGATTGTTGTAAGCCTGCGCGTGCTCCGGCGCCAGGTTGATCGCGTTGCAGAACGACTGCACCGCCGCCTCGTGTTTTTTTAGCGCGCGCAATGCATTGCCGAGGTTGTTGTGCGCGTCGATGTGATCCGGCTTCATCGCGATGGCCTGCCGGAAGCACTCGGCGGCAGCAGCCGGCCGGTTGTTCGACTGCATCACGTTGCCGAGGTTGAAGTAGTACAGCGCCTGCGGCTTGCGCGTGATTGCCGCCATGATCAGCTCGGTGGCCGTCTCGTACTGCCCTTGACGATTCGCGACGAGGCCAAGCAGGTGCATCGCGTCGGCGTGCTCCGGATCGATCGCGAGCACGCGGCGAAAGAGCGTCTGCGCTTCGGCCAGACGATCCGCCTCGTAGTGCGCGATCGCTTCGGCTAATGTGAGTTCGAGCGTCTGCGGCGTCGGCGTGAGTTGTCCGGAAACGCGTGCGTTTTCGGACATGGACAGATCCTGGTTACCGGAGTCGCTCATGGGGTAATGCGTCCCGCGTGATTCGGGACGTTCTCAAGTGGATTTTGGTGTGGGTTGACTGTGGACGACGGCGCGCCTGCGCGATCGTGCGAATGCGTCCGCGGATCGGCGACGTACTCGCGCCACATGCCACGAAACGCTCCTTCGAGATTCCGCGCGAAGCGCGGCGCATCGCACAGTGGCGAGGCAAGAAGCTGCTCGCGCAAACCCGCTTTCAGGCGCATCAACTGATCGCGACCCGCGGCAAAGGCGACAGCTTTCGCGACGTAATCGTCATCGTCGGCGGCGATCCATTCGGCGAGGCCAACCGTGTTCAGGATGCTTTCGCCGACATGCGACAGGAACCGGTCGCCACGACGCGTGAGCACCGGCACACCCATCCACAACGCTTCGACGGTGGTCACGCCGCCGGGATACGGATACGGGTCGAGTGCGATATCGACGCGGTTGTATGTCGCGAGCAGCTCGCCTCGCGGCGACTGCCCTTCGAGCATCAGACGCGCGGCGTCGATGCCATGCGCGGCGAAGCGCGCGCGCGTGGCCTGTTGCACTGAAGCATCGTCAAGCTGCTTCGTCTTCAGATACAGACGGGAACCCGAAACCGCGTGCAGCACGCGCGCCCACAACGCGACGACGACATCGTTCAGCTTCACGAGATGGTTGAAGCAGCCGAACGTGATCGCACCGTCTGTCGACACCGATAGCGGCCCGAGCGGGATTTCAAAGGCGGGAGGCGTGAAGCACACGTAGCTGTCGGGCATGCGCCACGGCTGTTCAACGAAGTGTGGCGCCTCGTCGTCGGGCAAAACATGCCAGTCGCCGAGGATGTAATCGATCGCGGCGACGCCCGTTGTCGCGAAGTAGCCAAGCCAGGTCACCTGAACCGGCGCCGGCTTCCATGCGAACATCGAAAGACGGTTGTGCGTCGTGTGCCCCGACAGGTCGACGAGAATGTCGATGCCGTCGGCACGAATCCGGCGCGCGGCGGTTTCGTCATCGACGCCGTCAAGGGAATGCCACGCAGCGAAATGCGGCTTGATGCGCGCGGTTAGCGAGTCTTCACCGCGTTGCGTGGCGTAGGCGACCAGCTCAATCTGCGTCGTATCGATCTGCGCGACGACATTTTCCAGAAAAATGCCGACGGGATGCGTTCTCAAATCACCCGAAACAAAGCCGATTTTCAGGCGACGCTTCGATGCTTCTGCGTCAGGTGCCTCATGCGTCAGCCGCTTCGCATGTGTGATCTGCCAGTCGCCAAAGCGGCGCGCTTCTGCGATCTGTTCGTCGAGCGAAACCTGCGGCATGAAGTTGAGTTGCAGCAGCAGATTACTGCGCGCAACCAGCAGATCGATATCGAGCGTGATGGCCTGGCGGAAGCTGACAACAGCGTCATCGAGCAGCCCCTGATCGCGCAGCACGTTGCCCAGGTTGTTGTGCATTGTCGCTACCCACGGTTTCAAGGCAGTCGCCCGGCGGTAGCAGGCCGTCGCCTCGACAAGGCGGCTCCGCTTTTCGTACACGTTGCCGAGGTTGTTATGCGTCTCGGCGTAGTCGGGTCTCAGACTGAGCGCTTTCGAGTAGCTCTTCATCGCGGCATCGTCATCGCCGTGATCCTTGAATGCGTTGCCGAGATTGTTCCAGGCCTCGGCGAAACCGGGCGCAAGTGCGAGCGCGGCAACGCAGCTGTCGATCGCGGAAACCGGATCGGCAGCCTCGCGCAACGCGTTCCCGAGATTGCTGTGCGCTTCTGCGTAATCTGAACGGAGTGCGAGCGCCTCGCGATAGGCCACGATCGCAGCATGATGCTCGCCGCGGCGGGTCAGCACATTGCCGAGGTTGTTGTAATAGATCGCGTTGGGATGCAGCCGGATCGACCGCCTGATCCATTCGAGGCCGGTAGCGATGTCGCCTGTATCGCAGACAAGCAGTCCAGCGAAATGCACCGCATCGGCGTGATCGGGCTCGCAGGAAAGAATCTGCTGATAGTGAGCGGCGGCATCGGTAAAGCGTCCCGCCTGATGGTGCGCGAAAGCCGCCTGTAGCGTGTCGGCGATGGAGGCAGTCGAAGGCGCATCGGCGTGGTCAGTCGCCGGAAGGCGCGCATTCTGCGCATCCCGGTGCCCGTTTTCCCCCACCCGCTGTTCTTCGTCGTTCGCCTGTTCCATCGCGTTTTTAAACTCATTCCCCGATTCACCGACACGTCCCGATCACGGCACCCGCGTGGCGAGCGCCGTCCGTGTCGCTGGCCTAGATCTGATATTTCTGCAGATATCGCTGGTAGCCCTCGCGCCACGTCGGCGTGCCAAACGCGCCACCACTTTCGTGAACCACGCTGATGGGATACGTGCCCATCGTCAGGCCCTTAAGCTCGGCCTGGCGACAAAAGTCCATGTCGTAGAAATGGAACATGAACTGTTCGTCAAAACGCACGCCGGCCGAATGGAGCCGTTCGCTGTCCGCGATCAGCATCAGTCCGTCGAGCAGCTTGCATTCGCGCTCCGACGGGCCGAATACGCTGATGTTTTGGCAAGGAAAGCCCTTGCCGTGGCCGACGACGCCGCTCAGGTACTGTCGCTCATCCCACTGGAACTGCGCATTGGTGAACGCCCACGCCGGCTGGAACGGCACGCGACGCGTGTTGCCCGCGAGGCCGGCGATGTCGAACTTCGCCGCGGCTTCGTAAATGCGTTCGACCCAGTAGAAGTCGACGAGCGAAATATCGTCATGGATGAAGACAAGGATTGCCGGACTGTCTTTAGCGTGGTCGATCGCCGAGTTGTAGACGGTCGAAAGGCCGTACGAATTCTTCTCGTAGAGCAGGAATTCGGGTGGAGTTGCGTGTCTATAGAGCGACAGTGAGCGCCCAAGGGCGGACTCCGTGGCGAACTGCTCGCGCGAATGTCGGGTGGCGCAAACGAGTCGGATGGGCTTCATGGATGGATCAGGTCTGGAGTCGAAGTTTGGCGTTCCGTTTGCATTTCAAGCTGCAAAAACGGGCGCTTCACCCTTCGCGAAAAGAAAGAACGGTTCGCGCACGTTGCAACCAGCCTTGTACGCGTCAATATTGCCCAGCACCGTCGCGTGGGGGTACAGGTCGCCGTTAAGACCCGCGTCACGGAAGTAGTCGACGATATCGGCACCGAAGAGGCGCACGTGATCGTCCTGACCGAAGTACCACGTCTTGAACGGCACAGAGGCGGGCTTGTTCAGTTCGAATGTGTGCTTCAGTATCGGCGAGTAAGGTGTTTGCGCCACGACGTGACCACCGGGAGCGAGGCAACGGCTGAACTCAGCCAGTGCGACGTCCGGGCTGTCGACGTGTTCCAGCACGTGATTGCAGATGATCAGGTCGAAGTGGCCGTCCGGAAAGTCGAGGGCCTCGACGTTAATCTTGCGGTGGTCGGGGGAACGCGGGAACAGGTCGCCGGCAATGTATTCATGGGGCTGGAGGCGGCGGATGCGCTGTTCAATGCTGGCTTCGGGTGCGATATGAAGGATGCGCTTTCCGGGCGCGTCCTCGAGGATTCCCGAGTACGCAATATATAGCCATACATGGCGGTCACGGTCGTTGCAGTAGCAGTGCGGGCAGTTATGCTTGTCGAGAATCGAGCCGATCGTCTCGGTATGCTCCATGAAATCCATGCGCATATTGATGTTCGGGTGCGCCAGCCATGTGTCGACGGGTTGTTCGCAGATCACACAGAAGTCCTGGGTATCAGCTGGATTTTTGCGTGCTGTTACGCGCTCCATTACGGCGTCGCGCGCGCTCTCCAGGTTCGCCTGATACTGCACCGAGTCAAACAGTTCGTTTGACGGAAGCTGTGTCAGCTCGTCCAGATTGCCCAGCAGTGCGCCGAGTTCCGGGAGTTTTCCTGCCCAGCCCGTATAGATCGCTTTCATTCGATCTTTCGCCGCCGCAAGGGCCTCGCCGCGCAGGCGACCGTCCGCGGCCTCGCCGCGCAACATCATTTCCCACTCGAAGAGCCCGGCGCTGAAACGCGGGCTGCCCTGGCTGGAATTCTGACCGGCGTGCTGCCTGAAAGCGCTTCCGTATCCACCGACCGCGACAATCGGCGCACGCCCGGAGAGGTTCAGACACATCGCTACATCGGCGAGGAACAACAGGTCGAGATCGCGATAACCGAACAGTTCATCCAGTTCGACAAGTTCGCGATTGAGCATGATGTTGCTCGGCTCACCCACGAAATTATTTTGATTGGCGACCATGTACTCAGCGAGGAATGCCCGATCGAGAAGCACGTGCTCACCTTCGTTGACCAGCGCGGGCGGGACGAACGTCACCTGATCGTCACCATCGATAAATACGCGGCCATGAAACGCCAGCGCGGATTCCGGATTTTCACGCAGTGCGGCTATCAGGATTTCGACCGAGTTCGGCATCAGGACGTCATCATCGAACAGCCATTTAACGTATTTGCCGCTCGCACGCCGCCACAACTGGCGGGCATTTTCCGAACCGTTTTGAAACCCGTGATGGAAATACTGCACGCGCGAATCCCCAACGCGCCGAACAAGCGCTTCCAGGTCGCCATGGGGCGTGTCATCGCCCACGAGAATCTCGACGTCTTCGAACGTCTGCTGCTGCGCACTTATCAGCGCTCGGCCAAGAAACAGAGCCTTGAATGCCGGAATCAGAATACTGACGGTAGCCATTGAAGCGAATCCTTCCTGTAATTGAACTGCCTTTGCCGTGCCCGCGTATTCAATGCTTTCGGCTGGCATTCAAGGCCGCGCCAACGGCCTGCGACGTAACAACCAGGCGCGCAATGCGGACTTTCGATGGCAGGATCGTAGCGTCAAGGGCGGCGCTTCAATCAAGGGAACAGGGGCGGATTTAGGGGCTATTTTCGGGCTGGCCGCCCGCGCTTCTCCTCGATACGCGCAGGGTGCCGCGCCCGCCCCGGCGTGGCGATGTCGCAGGCTGCGGAGTGATTCCGTGCCCTTTCGCGATCCCGCAAACAGGCATGGTTTTCAGGCTCATATCCGCGGTTCAGCACGGTCAACCGGGCAGCATAATCCACCGGGATCGCTTCTCTCACCGAAACCGTGACCCTTTACTGTGTGTCGTCAGCGACTCAGATGCCGCCCATCCACCAGAAGGTCTGTCGGACCAGAGTTCGCCTTCGGGCTGGCTTATGGTGGCGCGTGTGGCGGAGTGCAAACGCGTGGCTTTTTTCACGGAACGAGAGGAACCAACGAGCGCCAATGCATCACTTCGCGTCGTCCCGACGTGCAACGACGAGCGGATCTTCATCGGCCAGCCACGCCTCGCGCCGCTCGCCGAGTCTCTCTCCCAGGTTGGGAAGATATGGGACGGCGAGATCATGACCAATGATGCTCTGTTTCCTCAGTAACTCGAGAATGCTCTGTGCGAGTACAGCGTATTCGCGAGTCACTTTCGTATCCGGGAATGAACGAAGCGCTGGCTTGAGCGCAAACATTGAGTGATTGACACATGAGAAGCGAGAACATTTTCGTCACCAAGCCGACCTTGCCGCCCCTGGACGAGTTCGCCCCTTACTTGCAACAGATCTGGGACAACAAGGTCCTTACGAACGGGGGTCCGTTCCATGAGCAGTTGGAAAGGGAGCTCTGCGAGTATCTCGGCGTAGAACATATCTGCCTGTTCACCAATGGCACCCTCGCACTGGTCACCGCCTTGCAGGCTTTGCGAATCACAGGGGAGGTCATTACCACGCCCTACTCATTCGTAGCGACCTCCCACTCTTTGCTCTGGAACGGCATCAAGCCCGTTTTCGCCGATATCGATCGCGACACGCTAAACCTGGATCCTGCGAAGATCGAGGCAGCAATCACTCCACAGACTACGGCAATCATGCCGGTGCATTGTTACGGACATCCGTGCGATATCGATGCCATTCAGAAAATAGCCGATAACTACAATCTGAAAGTCATTTACGACGCAGCGCACGCTTTTGGCGTCGAAGGCGATTCCGGCAGCGTCCTCAGGCACGGTGATTTGTCAGTGCTCAGCTTTCACGCCACCAAAGTCTTCAATACATTTGAAGGCGGTGCCATCGTTTGTCCCGATGCCAAAACTAAAGTACGTATCGATCAACTGAAAAACTTCGGTCACGTTGGCGAAGTGACCGTCGTGGCCCCGGGTATTAACGGAAAAATGAGTGAATTCAACGCGGCTCTGGGATTGCTGCAGTTGAAGTACATTGACCAGGCTCTGGCACGGCGAAAGAGGATTGATACGGCCTACCGCGAGCGCCTGGAGGGCGTAAAGGGCATTCATTGTCTGAAAGGTGCTGGAGAGAAAACCGCCAACTACGCCTATTTTCCGATTCTGGTTCAAGCCGACTATCCAATCCGCCGTGACGACCTTTATCAGAAGCTCAAGGACAGGGGGATCCATCCTCGCCGTTATTTCTATCCACTGATTTCGGATTTCCCAATGTATCGCGGGTTGCCTTCTGCTCATCGTGAGAATCTGCCAGTGGCAACAGCTTCGTCACAACAAATTCTGTGCTTGCCGATCTACCCCGACCTGGAAATCTCGGTGGTCGATGAGATCACTCGCTTTATTGCAGGCCAGTAAAAAGTGGATATGGGTCCGACGAGCAGCCTCGTGAGGGAAGGGATGAAACTGGCCATCATGCAGCCATACTTCTTCCCCTATATCGGATATTTTCAGCTGATCGCAGCGGTAGATCAGTTTGTCGTGTACGACAACATCAAATACACGAAGAAAGGCTGGATCAACCGCAACCGGATTTTGCAGAATGGAAAAGACGCAGTCTTTTCTTTGCCTTTGAAAAACGGTTCGGACTCGCTGGACATTTGCGAGCGCGAGCTTGCAGGGGATTTCAAACGCGACAAGCTACTGAATCAGATCGTTGGTTCGTACAGGCGTGCGCCGCATTTTGAACAGACGTTCCCACTGATTGAACGGATCGTGCGTTACGACGATGTCAATCTGTTCCGCTATCTGCATCATTCCATCGTCAGCGTATGTGCGCACCTGGAACTGGATACGGAAATCCGCGTGTCGTCCGGGATCGACATTGATCACGAACTGAAAGGACAAGGCAAGGTACTAGGGCTGTGTCGGGCGCTGGGTGCGGGAACCTACGTCAACGCCATCGGCGGCATTGATCTGTATGCCAGGAACCACTTTCAGGCGCAGGGTATGGAACTCAAGTTCGTTCAATCGAAACCGTTCGAGTACGCTCAGTTTGGTGCGCCATTCGTCCCTTGGCTTTCCATTGTGGACGTGATGATGTTCAATGCGCCGGAGCGGGTCCGCGCTCGGGCAAGAGATGGCTTTGAACTGGTCTGACGCGAGACGCACAACCGTTTGGGGATGAAATGAGCAATGTGCTGGACACGCATGTGGTCGCTTATCAGGGAGACAACCTGTACGACTTCGATAACGAGATTCTGTTGACCTGGTATCCGCAAAGGATATTGCACCATGCGGGAGCTGCAGGCTCTCTGTTGGAACTCGGCCTGGGCCATGGCTACACCACCGATATTTTTTCCAGACGGTTCCAGCGGCACGTAGTGCTGGAGGGATCGCCCGCCGTGATCCGGAATTTCCGCGATAGGCATCCGGACTGCCGGGCGCAAATCGTTGAAACCTATTTCGAGGAATTTTCCACCGAGGAACGGTTTGACGTAATCGTCATGGGCTTCATCCTTGAGCACGTGGATGATCCGCTACAGATCCTGCGCCGTTATCGGTCGTTTCTTGCACCTGGCGGGAAAATATTCCTAGCCGTGCCGAATGCTGAAGTGTTGAATCGCAAGCTCGGGCATCTGGCTGGCTTATTGGACGAAATGACCATCCTGTCCGAAAATGATCGCGTACTGGGTCACAAGCGCTATTACACCGTCTCCAGCTTGAACGCCGAAGTGAGCGAAGCGGGTTGTCACGTCGACCGACTTGAAGGCATATATCTCAAGCCGCTCACCACCCGCCAACTGGTTTCCCTGAATCTGGACCGGAAGATCATAGACGCCTTGTGTACAGTCGGGATCGATTATCCCGAGCTGAGTTGCGGGCTACTAGCTGAAATTTCGGCCAGATAAGACGGAAGCCGAAATGAAGATACTCATCGTGGGCGGAAATTCTTCGGTAGCGCAGGTGCTGCGTCCTGTGCTGGCGACTTTTGCAGACGTGCTGACGGCTGGGCGAAGCGGTTGCGATGTTGCGCTGGATTTGTCTTGGCCAGACGACCAGTTTTGCCTGCCGCAAGGGCTCGATTGCGTCATTCAACTGGCTGCTCATTTTGGTGGGCGGGACTACGACGAGATGATGGGTGCCGAACAGGTGAATGTCCTTGGAGCGCTCAAAATCTGCCGCGCTTGCACGCGTGCCGGGGTTGGTCATCTGGTGCAGGTTTCCAGCATTTTTGCCGGACTGTCAGAAACCTCACCGTTTTTTGGCAGCTATGCGCTTTCCAAGCGCCACGCCGAAGAGGTCGCCCGACTGTATTGCGACAGTTCCGGTTTGCCGCTGACCATTCTGCGTCCGGCACAAATCTATGGCGAAGGTGAGTCGTTTCGCAAACACCAGCCTTTTCTGTATTCAATTCTGGACAAAGCACAGAACAACGAAGACATCGTGCTTTATGGTGATAACGATGCACAGCGCAACCTGATTCATGCCGAGGACGTGGCCGAAGTCATTGCCAGAGTGATTCAGCAGCGCGTCCTTGGACAATTTGCGTGCGTCGGCCAGACAAACGTGCGGTACACAGAAATCGCGGCAGCAGCTATCGGAGCGTTCGACAGCCATAGTGATATCCGTTTCGTGGCGGACAAACCGAACATCCTGGACAACGCTTTCGCACCAGACGAGACCCTGTATCGCCTGATCGGTTATTTCCCGAAAATCTCACTGATCCAGGGCATGGCCCGCGAAGCGGTGCGCCGAAAGGCAATGCCATGAAGAGGGTGCTGGTTTCCGGTGCGAGTGGCATCGTCGGCTACGGCGTTTTGCGATCATTGCGACAGGCGGGCCAACCATGCTTTCTCGTGGGCACTTCGATCTATGACGACTCAGTGGCGCCTGCATTTTGCGACGTGTTTGAGCAGGCCAAGCCCACCGACGCGCCAGAATACCTAGATTGGCTGCTCGCTACCTTGCGCAGGCATCGCATCGATCTGTTAATACCTGGCATCGAAATCGACATGTACCACTGGGTTGAGCATGTACCCGAGATTCGGGCAACCAGTGCGTTGCCGTTGCTCAACGCCCACGAGCTGATTGCGCTGTGTAAGGATAAATGGGACTTTTATCAGCAGCTGAAGGCGGCCGGGGTCGCATGTGCCATCGAAAGCTCGCTGGAGGATGACTTTAATGCGCTGGTGCAGAAGTTCGGCCTGCCATTCCTGCTGAAGCCGCGTCGTGGCTTCGGCTCCAGGGGCATCGTACGGGTCACCTCGGAAGAAGTTTTCCTGACGCACCAGGAGGAGATCGGCACCATTCTGATGGCGCAACCCATTGTGGGCAACGATGAAGAGGAGTTCACCATCTCCGCGTTTTGCGATGGGCTTGGCGGTTATTTCGCCGGCATGACCCTGCGGCGGAAACTTTCGCGCGATGGTTTTACCGACAAGGCGGAAGTGGCGGACACGGCCGAATTCTCCCCTGCAATCGCCGAACTGTGCCGGCTTTTCCGCCCGATGGGGCCGACCAATTTCCAGTTCCGGCGCTCATTGGCCGGTCCGAAACTGTTGGAAATTAATCCTCGAATTTCTTCCTCCACCTCCATCCGAGCTGCATTTGGTTATAACGAAAGCGCGATGGCACTGGAATACTTCCTGGATCGACGCAATCCGACGCAACCCGTCATCCGGCGCGGTCGAGCTATCCGTTACACCGACGAGCAGATTTTCTATGAAGACGGCATTCATTTCTGACATTCACGGCAACTACGAAGCGCTGAAATCAGTGCTGGCAGCTATTGAGCGGCTTGGCGTAGATCGCGTCTACTGCGCTGGCGACGTGGTCGGTTACTACTCGCAGATTAACGAGTGCTGCCGCGCATTGCGCGAGCGCGAGATTCCCTGTGTGATGGGTAATCACGACTGGTACATGGCGGGCGACGGCTTCTGCCCGCGCTCGCGTAGCGTGAACGATTGCCTGGCTTATCAACGCACCATCATCGAAGACGTACATCTTGAATGGTTGCAAAGTCTTCCAGTACAGATGCGCATCGGTGAGATACGGCTGGTGCATGGCGGCTGGGGAGACCCCATTGACGAATATCTGAAGCCAACCGCCGAGTATTTCGACCGGGTGCAAGGCAACGTATTCGTCTCTGGCCACACGCATATACAAACTGTGCAGCGCTTTGGTGAAAAGATCTACTGCAATCCCGGGTCGGTGGGTCAACCACGGGACGGCGATCCGCGGGCGGCGTTCGCCGTCTACGAGGCGGGGGCGTTCACCCTGCATCGCGTCGAGTACGACATGCAGAAGGTGTTTGACCTGATGGATGCTGCCGGTTTCAGCGACTACTACTACGGCGGACTGAAGACAGGCGCGCGCAACCTGCGGCGACTGGCCGACGACTAGGACAAGCCTCTTATGTTCAAATGGAAGAAACTTGGCAAGGTGTTCGATCCCAAGGATTTGAAAACTCCAAACTGGATGAGCGAGTTTGCGCAATCGCCCTCGGTGCAGATCGAAGAGAGTTACGTCCGAGTGTATTTCTGTTCCCGTCCTGCTCCAGGGCGGGACGGACAATATCTCAGCTACATCTCCTTTATAGACCTCGACCGCAGCAATCTGCTTAATATCCGGCGAGTGTGCGAACAGCCAGTGTTGAGCTTGGGAAAATATGGCACTTTTGATGAATTCGGCACGTATCCGGTTTCGGTGATCCGCGACGGCGACGAGATCCGCGCCTATTACGCAGGATGGACTCGCTGCGAATCGGTACCATTTAACGCGGCAATCGGCGTGGCAATCAGCCGTGACGGCGGCGAGACTTTTAACCGGCTGGGCGATGGGCCTGTGCTGTCCTACAGCCCGGACGAGCCTTTCTTACTCGGCAGCCCGCGAATCCGCAAGTTCGAGGGACGCTGGCAGCTCTGGTATGTAGCCGGTAAGGAATGGCGAACGATCGATGGCAAGCCAGAGCCGGTGTACAAGATACGCATGGCTACTTCGGACAACGGCATCGATTGGGTCAAGCATGATCGCGACCTGATTGCGGACAAGCTGGGCGAACACGAATGCCAGGCCTGCCCAGACGTGTCCTACCGCAACGGCCACTACCATATGTTCTTTTCCTACCGGGACATCCGCAATTACAAGAGCAGCGAGGGCGGCTACCGCATCGGCTACGCCTCGTCGACGGACATGATCAACTGGCAACGCAATGACGATCTGCTGAACATCGGGCTATCCGAAACCGGATGGGATTCTGAAATGGTCAACTATCCGCACGTCTTTGAACTGGATGGCTCGACCTACATGCTCTATCAGGGCAACGGTATGGGGCGCGCCGGGTTCGGGCTGGCGTTGCTGGAATCGTCGGAAGAGTGGGGGCGGCCATGAAGTGGAAGAAGCTGGGCAAGATATTCAACCCGACCGAGCACGAACTGCCCAATCGTTGCGTAGAGTTCGCCCAATCGCCCCAGACACTGGTATTGGCAGACCGTGTGCGGGTGTACTTTTCCACTCGTGAACGCGACAACGTGGGCAAATTTCTCAGCCATGTCACCTATGCCGATTTCTCACGAGACATGAGTCGACTCATCGGCGTGTCCTCGAAATCAGTGATCGCGCTGGGCGGCTTAGGCTGTTTCGACGAACACGGCATTTTCCCGATCAATGTGCTGCGGGATGGCGAACGGGTAATGGCATACACCACTGGCTGGAACCGCAAAGTTTCAGTGTCGGCGGACGCTTCGATCGGCTTTGCGATAAGTCACGACAACGGAGAAACCTTCCAGCGTAATGGCACTGGACCGCTGCTGACCGCCTCGCTGAACGAACCATTTCTGGTCGCCGACGCCTTCGTTGCTCGATATGGCAATGACTATCACATGTGGTACATCTATGGCACCAAGTGGCAAAAATTCACCGAAACAGAAGCACCCGACCGGGTCTACAAGATCGCCCATGCCACTTCGCCAGACGGCGTCAACTGGCAACGCGACGGGCGGCAAATCGTTAGTGACCGGCTAAATGCCGACGAATGTCAGGCATTGCCCACCGTGATCTGTCTGGACGGCGTTTACCACATGTATTTCTGCTACAGGCAAGCTTACGGTTTTCGGCAAGACAGTAATCGAGCCTACCGCATCGGCTACGCCCGCTCCACTGACCTGGAAAACTGGGTGCGCGACGACAGTCTGGCAGGCATCGACGTCTCCCCAGACGGGTGGGATGCGCAGATGCAGTGCTATCCGCACGTATTTGAGTGCGACGGCAAAGTCTACATGCTCTACAACGGCAACGAGTTCGGCCGCCATGGCTTCGGTCTGGCCATACTGGAAACTTATAACTCAGGAAAGAATCAGCCATGTCAGAGTCAAGAAACTACAACGACGAGCTGAACGATGAGGACAACCTCGCAAAGGAGAAGTATGCCTATAGCTTCGACTTTGACGTGATGCACCCATACATGATTCGCTCTTTTGAGCCATTCTATCGCCCAGGGAACCTCCTGGAGCTTGGAAGTTATCAAGGCCAGTTCACCCAACGGTTTCTCAATCACTTCCACGACATCACTTGCGTTGAAGCCTCCGATGAGGCAATGCGGGAAGCGCAACGCAGGCTGGGCGATCGTGTTCAGTTCATCAATGCGATGTTTGAGGAAGTGACTCTGCCGCGCCGCTACGACAACATCGTGCTAACCCATGTACTGGAACATTTGGATGATCCTGTGCAGGTGTTAAGGCGTATCAACGACGACTGGTTGACCAAGGACGGCAGGTTTTTTCTGGTGTGCCCAAATGCCAACGCGCCATCCAGGCAGATTGCGGTGAAGATGGGATTGATTTCCCACAACTCCGCTGTCACTCCTGCTGAGGCAGAGCATGGACACCGGTGCACCTACACTCTAGATACACTCGAACGCGATGCAGTTACCGCCGGGTTGAAGGTCGTTCACCGGTCTGGGATCTTTTTCAAGGCGTTGGCCAACTTCCAGTGGGATCGATTGCTGCAGACGGACATCATTTCCAAAGAGTATCTTGAGGGGTGTTACAAGCTGGGACAGCAGTACCCGGACCTTTGCTCAAGCATCTTCCTCATGTGTGAGCGAGGCGAAAAGAAATAAGAGAAGTTTGGTTCCTAGCAGGCTGTTGAATTTTGATCCCGTGTAAACGGGGTTTGAGGGACGAGCGTTATGGATATCGTGTTCATGATCTTTGGCAGCGGATACGATGCGCGGAATGGATGAGATGCAGGAACCCCTGTTCACGACAGTCAAGCTGGAGGACTTCGTTCCGGCGGATCACCCGTTGCGACCGATCCGGTTGCTGGTGAATGAGGCGTTGAAACGGCTCAACGGGCTGTTCAGCGTCATCTACGCGGACACCGGCCGTGCCTCGATTGCGCCCGAGAAGCTGATGCTGGCGCTGCTGTTGCAGGTGTTCTACTCGGTGCGCAGCGAGCGCATGCTGATGGAGCAGATGCGCTACAACCTGCTGTTCCGCTGGTTCGTCGGGCTGGCGATTGAGGACGCCGTGTGGGACCACTCGGTGTTCTCGAAGAACCGCGACCGCTTGCTGGAGCATGAAGTCGTGGAAGCGTTCTTCACCGAAGTCATGAGCCTGGCGGACAAACGGGGCTTGCTGTCGAGAGACCATTTTTCGGTGGATGGCACGCTGATCCAGGCGTGGGCCAGTCACAAGAGCTTCCGCCGCAAGGACGGCTCGGACGATGGTCCGCCAGCCGGCGCTGGCCGCAACGCCGACACTGACTGGAAAGGCGAGCGACGTAGCAATGCGACACACGAGTCGACGACTGATCCGGAGGCGCGATTGTTCAAGAAGAGCCACAAGAGCCCGGCCATCCTGTGCTACCACGGGCACATCCTGATGGAGAACCGCTCGGGGCTGGTGGTCGGCGCCGTGGTCAGTCAAGCGGATGGTTTCGCCGAGCGGGCCAGCGCGTTGCAATTGCTCGATTGCGTGCCAGGCGTTCATGCGAAGACAGTGGGTGCCGATAAGGCGTATGACACTCGCGACTTCGTGAACGATTGCCGCGCTCGCAACGTGACACCCCATGTCGCGCGCAACGATGAGCGTTGGGGCGGCAGCGCAATCGACGGTCGCACTTCGCGGCATGCGGGCTACCGGATCAGCCAGATCATCCGCAAACGAATCGAAGAGCATTTCGGCTGGGGTAAAACGGTCGGTCGGATCCGGCAGACGGTCTATCGTGGCATCCGGCGCGTCGACCAGCACTTCAAGCTGACGATGGTTGCGAGCAATCTGACCCGCATGGCGCGAATGCCAGGGGTGGTGCCGCAAGGAGCAAGGCGATGAGCCGCCACGGCGCGAAGACTGCGCGCCACAAGGGCTGCATGCGTGCGCATGCCCCGCGCAGATTGCGCGGCGAACCGGTAATTCAGCGGGAAATTGCACGCGCAAGCCTCCTGAACATAGCTTCGCTCCTCATGACGGGGCGCTTTTCAACAGCCTGCTAGGGAACATGTCAGTCAGCGCATCGTGTAATGAATGCACACAAGCGCGATGCGAAGCTACAACGATCGTAGCGACCGACCAATGTGATTTACACGCGACGTGCAAAGTGCGCCACTGCACGTTGCACGCCTGATTGACTTCAGGCAGGTCAGGCCATTGCGGCAGCGTTGGAGAACTCTTCAGGACTGGCCGGGCGCTGCTCTGGCTCTGCTTATGCGGTAGAAGTCTGAATCTGCTGGTCATGTCGTTTCTGTCAGCTACCCGCATCGCGATTTCCATGACCGGCTGAAAGCCGATTTATGGGATCAGGCGAAACTCGGCCACAAGCCGCGGTACACCTGGAACGATGCGATGGTCCGTTACATCGGCGATCGCGAGGGCATCGCCAGCCTCGAAACCAGCAAGACGCATTTGCGCTGGCTCGACCAGCATCTGTCCGGTGTACTACTGGCTGACATCGATCGCAGCAGGATCGACGCGATTGCACACGCCAAGCGGATGGAACCGCGCATCGTGCAGACTCGCCAAGGGCCGAAGATGCTTGGGCGCAACGTCAGTGCGGGAACGGTGAATCGCGTCGTGGGAGTCCTTAAGGCGGTCCTTAACGCGGCGGTCCAATGGGAGTGGCTTGATCGCGCGCCGGTGACAAGGCGCTCGAAGGTCGCCACAAAGAGGATTCGCTGGCTGACGCAGACGGAAGCCGCCAGGTTGCTGGCCGAGCTGCCGACGCATCTGGCCGATATGGCGCAGTTTAGTCTTGAGACAGGCTTACGCCGTGCCAACGTGACAGGTCTGCAATGGTCGCAAGTTGATCTGGTGCGTCGTGTTGCATGGATCCACCCGGACCAGGCGAAAGCTCGGAAGGCGATCACGGTGCCACTGTCGGATGCGGCCGTAGCGGTGCTGCGGCGGCAGATCACGAAGAAGCGAAAGCCCGAGCATGTCGAAAGCGTGTTCGTATATCGCGGCAGCCCTGTCTTCCAGACAGTCACCGCAGCCTGGAAAAAGGCGCTGAAGCGAGCCGGTATCCGTGACTGCCGCTGGCATGATCTGCGCCACACTTGGGCAAGCTGGCATGTGCAACGCGGCACGCCCATCAAGGTCCTGAAGGAACTGGGGGGATGGGAAACGATGGAAATGGTGCAGCGGTACGCGCACCTGTCGGCCGACCATCTGTCGCAGTGGGTGCAACCGATGACCGAAGCGCCGGCAAAGCTACATCTGGCCGCGCGTTAGGTGCAATTCAGGTGTAATTCGGGGGAATTGATGAAGCAGAGAAACCGCTGAAAGCCTTACGGCTATTGGTGCGCCCGGCTGGGATCGAACCAGCAACCCCTGCCTTCGGAGGGCAGTACTCTATCCATTGAGCTACGGGCGCATTTCACGAAAAACGCCGCAAAATCAACGGAAGCGGCGCCAAAGCGAGACCGAGAGCATACCGGGTTTCGGGTGACCCGTCCACCGCCCCGCCCGCTGAAGCCCGTCCGGCGGCCTTCGACATGTCACCGCGACATCCCGGCGCGATACGAAAGATTCGCGTAAACGCCTACTGAAGAGCGTCCTGCCGGCTCGCCGCCGTCGAAACGTTGCGTCTATAATCGTCCTCGTAATAAAAGAACAGGTCGTTGCCGTCACGCTGTACCGCTCACAATATCCCCGGAGACGAGACAAGCATGAGCGAAGCACCCCACGGAAATCCGATCAAGACACCCGCACAGCTACTCGCTGCGATCATCGCCGGATTTGCAATCCCAATCGTCATCATCGTTCTGCTGGCCTACTACGTCGATAACGGCACGCGCACCGGCGCCGGCACCGACGGGCTCACCGACGCCGCGGTCGACCAGCGGATCACCCCGCTAGCCCAGGTCGACATCCGCGACGCCAACGCGCCGCGCGTCTACAAAACCGGCGAGGAAGTCTACAAGGCCGTCTGCTTTGCCTGTCACGCCGCGGGCACCGCGGGCGCACCGAAATTCACCAATACCGCCGACTGGGCGCCGCGCATCGCGCAAGGCTTCGATACGTTGTGGCACACGGCGCTGACCGGCAAGGGCGCGATGCCCGCGCGCGGCGGCACGAGCCCGGACGACTACAGCGATTACGAAATCGGCCGCGCCGTCGCCTACATGGCGAACAACGCAGGCGCCAATTTCGCCGACCCACCCGTGCCGGCTGTCGGCGCTGCCGCAGGCGCATCGGGTGCTGCAGCCGCTTCGGGTGCAGCGACGACAGGTGCCTCAGATGCTGGCGCAGCGCAGGCCGCAGCAGCAATGGCTGCCATGGCGAACGTCCCGCAAGCAGCGCCCGCTTCTGGCGCGGCGCAGAGCGCGGACGCCTCGCAGGCCGGCAAAACGCTCTACACGCAGGTGTGTCAGGCCTGCCACGCGACTGGCGTGCTCAACGCGCCGAAGTACGGCGACAAGGAAGCGTGGGCGCCGCGTCTGAAGGATTCGATGGAGACGGTCTACAACTACGCGCTCCACGGCAAGGGCGCGATGCCGCCGAAGGGTGGCTCGAACGCGTCCGACGCCGACGTGAAAGCCGCCGTCGACTACATGGTCAGCGCGGCGAAGTAACGCGGGTTTCAGTCCGACCCGGCGGGCAAAACAAAAATCCCTGCGACCGCATCGCGCGTCGCAGGGATTTTTTTCGCCCGTTTCGTCCGTTTCGTCCGCTGCAAAAACCCTGAACCACACAAAAAACGAACCTCAGGGCTTCTGCAACAACGCCTTGAGACTGGCGAGCCGGTCTTTCGGCGACATCGGCGCTTCTTCGGGCGTGGGCGGCGGCCCTTCGTCGAGCGCCATCTCGGGGATGAATCGCGACGGCTCGCACACCACCGTTTCCCGCGCGCGCTTGCGCTTCTTGCACCAGTTCAGATGCAGGCTGCGCTGTGCGCGCGTGATCGCGACATACATCAGGCGGCGCTCTTCCTCGATACGGCCTTCGTCGACGGGACCGTCGTCGGAGCCGCCACGGTGCGGCATGATGCCCTCCTCGACGCCCACCAGAAACACGTGCGGATATTCGAGCCCTTTCGATGCATGTACCGTCGAGAGACGCACGGCGTCCGGGTCTTCTTCCTTGCCTTCGAGCATCGACATCAGCGCCACCGTCTGGATCAGGCCCAGCAGGTTCTTGCCGGTGTCGGCGAGGCCGTCGGCGTTATCGAAACCGGTCGCCTCGCTGCCCGCTTCAGGCTCGGGCTTCGTGCCCTTACGCTTCAACCACTCCAGAAACTCCAGCACGTTCTGCCATTTCGACTGCGCCTGGCGCTCGTCGAACGCGTCGTACAGATACGCTTCGTAATGTATCGCGTCCATCAGGTCGTCGAGGACGGTGGTCGCGGCGTCACTATCGGCGCGGTCCGTCAGACGCTGCATGAAATCGCAGAACGTCCGCAGCGGCTCGACCTGACGCGCGGACAGACGCGCCTCGATGCCGCCCATATACACGGCCTCGAACAGCGACACCTTCGCCTGTCCGGCGAACGAGCCGAGCGCCTCCAACGTCGTATTGCCGACGCCGCGCCGCGGCGTGGTGATCGCGCGGATGAACGCGGGATCGTCGTCGGCGTTGGCGATGAGGCGCAGATAGGCGCAGATGTCCTTGATCTCGGCCTTGTCGAAAAACGACTGGCCGCCCGACAGCACGTACGGAATCCGCTCGCGCCGTAGCACCTGCTCGAAGATGCGCGCCTGGAAGTTGCCGCGATACAGGATCGCGTAGTCGCGAAACTGCGTGCGCCGCTCGAACTTGTGCGCGGACAGCCGGAACACGACCGACTCGGCCTCGTGCTCTTCGTCGTTGCACGGCGTGACACTGATCGTGTCGCCCATGCCGTGCTCGGACCACAGCTTCTTCTCGAAGAGCTTCGGATTGTTCGCGATCACGTTGTTCGCGGCGGTCAGGATGCGCACCGTCGACCGGTAATTCTGCTCGAGCTTGACTACATGCAGCTTCGGGAAATCCTTGCCGAGCTGCGCGAGATTCTCCAGCGTCGCGCCGCGCCAGCCGTAGATCGCCTGATCGTCGTCGCCCACCGCGGTGAACGCGGCGCGCGGGCCGGCCAGCTGCTTCAGCAGCTCGTACTGGCACGCGTTGGTGTCCTGATACTCGTCGATCAGCAGATAGCGCAGCTTGTTCTGCCAGCGGTCGCGCACCTGCTCGTTCCGCGCGAAGAGTTCGGCGGGCAAACGGATCAGGTCGTCGAAATCGACGGCCTGATACGCGTGCAGCGTCGCGACGTAATTGCGATAGACGATCGCGGCCTGATGTTCGTCTTCGTTCGAGGCGAGCGTCATCGCCTCTTCGGGCATGATCAGACCGTTTTTCCACAGCGAAATGATCGACTGGATCTTGCGGATCAAACCCTTGTCCGTCGAGCCGACCTGCTCCTGGACCATGCCGAAACAGTCGTCGGAATCCATGATCGAAAACTGCGGCTTCAGGCCGACGTGTTCGGCCTCCTGACGCAGAATCTGCACGCCGAGCGAGTGGAACGTACACACGGTCAGCTGGTTGACGGGCACCTTGCGGCCTTCCTTGCCGGGCGTGGTCAGCGTTTTGCCCTCGAGCAGCTTGCCGATGCGCTCGCGCATTTCCGCGGCGGCCTTGTTGGTGAACGTGAGGGCGGCGATATGGCGCGGCTCGAACCCCTTGGCCTCGATCAGGTGCGCGATTTTCTGGGTGATCACGCGCGTCTTGCCGCTGCCCGCGCCGGCGAGCACGAGACATGGACCATCGAGATAGCGCACCGCTTCGTTCTGGGCGGAGTTCAGGCCTGCGGACATCGTTGACTGGAAGGTAGTGCGGTTGAGAGCGAGTGGATGAAGACCCGCCCGGAGGCACGCGGCCTGGCGGAGTACCGGATGCGTGTGAGCGCTTGCCAGGCCACGCTTTCCCGGCTCGGGCCGCCAGCACGAGACCCGCGATGTTAACACGGATGAAAGCCCCGCTGACGCCATGCGGGAGAACGCTAACACCGGCCGCCGTGTCACAATTACAGCGTTGCGCGCCGCCCCCGCCGCGCGCCGCTCCTGCAGGAAATTCGCATGTCTTCGTCACTGAAAACAGGGTTGATGGGCTACGGTTTTGCCGGCGCCACGTTCCATGCGCCCGTGATCGACAACTGCGGCCGCGCAAGCGTCGCGGCGATCGCGACGAGCCAGCCCGCCAAAGCACTCGCCGACTATCCGGACGCGTCGGTCGTGCCGGACCTCGACGCGCTGCTCGCGCTCCCCGATATCGAGTGCGTCGTCATCGCGACGCCGAACGACACCCACTTCGATCTCGCGAAGCGCGTGCTCGAAGCAGGCAAACACGTGGTCGTCGACAAGCCGGTCACGCTCTCCGCCGCCGACGCCCGCACGCTCGCCGACCTCGCCCGCCAGAAGAAGCTCGTGTTCGCACCCTTTCACAACCGCCGCTGGGACGGCGATTTCTTGACGGTGCGCGATCTGGTCGCGAGCGGCGAGCTGGGCCGCATCACGCATTTCGAATCGCACTTCGACCGCTTCCGGCCGCTCGTCAAGCCACGCTGGCGTGAGGAAGCGGCGCGCGGCGGCGGCCTGCTGTTCGATCTCGGGCCGCATCTGATCGACCAGGCGCTGGTGCTGTTCGGCGTGCCGTCGACAATCATGGCCACGGTCGGCATTCATCGCGACGAAGGCACGGCGCCGGATTATGTCCACCTGCAATTCGGCTATCCGGACAAGGAAATCGTGCTGCACGCCACGGCGCTCGCGGCCATCGCGCCGCCGCGCTTCGCGATTCACGGCACGCGCGGCAGCTACGTGAAGTTCGGCCTCGATACGCAGGAAGACCAGCTGAAAGCCGGTCTGCATCCGGGCGACGTCGAATTCGGCGGCGGCAATGAACCTGGCGTTCTGCGCGAACTGGATGGCGAGCTTGAAGTAGAGCGCCCACTGCCGACACGCGACGGCGAATACGCGAACTTCTACCGGTCGCTTGCAGCCACGATCCACGACGGCCAGGCGTTCCCGATCTGTCCCGAAGAAGCGGTCGACGTCATGACCATCATCGAACTGGCGAACCAGAGCGCGCGCGAAGGCCGTCGCCTGCCGTTCCAGCGCATCGGCGCGCGCACCGCCTGACAGCGTCGAAAGAGAGCAAATCGCCAGAAACCAGCCGGCCGGCCTGTCATCGGGCGACGCCGGCCACAGCCAGGATTTCTGGTGCGCAAACCCGGCTCACGCAGCGTCGGCGCGGGCCGCGCCGTCTCAATTTGACAAGGTAGAGGGGCTCGCGTACATTCGCCGCACGCGTCGGGAGAGCGTGCTGGCCGCTGGACATCGCAGGCCGCGCCGCCGAAGGGGCACACCCGCAAACTCTCAGGCAAAAGGACCGACTGCGTCGAAGAACCCGTTTCGTCAGATCAATCTCTGATCGTCGCAAACGGACGTTTTTCGCACTCTGGAGAGCGGCAGTAGCCATCGTTGCGATTCCATCGCGCGACCGGCAGGCTGCCCACCGAAGGGGCGCGCGTTCACCGTGACAGATTCACTGATCCGGTAGCGCAATCTCTCAGGTATCGAGGACAGAGGGGTCATGCATCCGGTCGATCGCAGGCACACGGCCGCGAGCGACCGGATGCATGGCCTTTCCTGATTCGCGAGACGCCCGAGGCCCCATGACCGAACTCAAACACACCCCGCTCCACGCGACGCATCGCGCGCTCAACGCCCGCATGGTCGACTTTGGCGGCTGGGACATGCCCGTCAACTACGGCTCGCAGATTGACGAACACCACGCCGTGCGCACCGATGCCGGCATGTTCGACGTCTCGCACATGTGCGTCGTCGATTTCACTGGCGACAAGGTTCGCCCCTTCTTCGAATTCGCACTGGCGAACAACGTCGCCAAACTGCAAACGCCCGGTCGCGCGCTTTACTCGTGCCTGCTGAATCCCGAAGGCGGCGTGATCGACGACCTGATCGTGTACTACTTCAGCGAAGATCATTTCCGCGTCGTCGTGAACGCCGGCACCGCCGACAAGGACATCGCCTGGTTCAACCGGCTGAACGCGGAACGCGGCGCCGGCCTGAAAATCGCGCCGCGCCGCGACTACGCGATCGTCGCCGTTCAGGGTCCGAACGCGCGCGAAAAGGTCTGGCAAACCGTGCCAGCCGCCCGCGCCGCCACTGAAGCGCTGAAACCGTTCAACGCCGCGCGCGTCGCGGATACGCCGTTTGGCGAACTGACCGTCGCGCGCACCGGCTATACGGGCGAAGACGGCTTCGAAATCATCGTCCCGGCCACGCACGTCGACGCGCTGTGGAAAGCGTTGCAGGCACAGGGCGTGCGCCCCTGCGGTCTGGGCGCGCGCGACACGCTGCGCCTCGAGGCGGGCATGAACCTGTACGGCCAGGATATGGACGACGGCGTCTCGCCGCTCGACGCCGGCCTCGCATGGACGGTCGATCTCGTGAATGCGCGCGACTTTGTCGGGCGCGCGAAACTGGAGGCGCACGGCTCGCGCTCGGCGTTCGTCGGCCTGATCCTGCAGAAGGAAAACGGCAAGGCGGGCGGCGTGCTGCGCGCGCACCAGACGGTGGTCACGCCCCACGGCGACGGCGAAATCACAAGCGGCACGTTTTCGCCGACGATGCAGGAATCGATCGCCTTTGCGCGCGTGCCGAAGGGCGTGCAGCCGGGCGACGTCGTCCATGTGCGGATTCGCGACAAAGCCCTGCCCGCAAGCGTGGTAAAACTGCCGTTCGTGCGCAATGGCAAGGTGCTCGCCGCCTGAGCCACGCGCGCGTCCATTCTTCAAGCCCAATCCAGCCAGCAAATAACGCAACAGGAGCATCCGATGAGCATCCCGGCCGATCTGAAATACACCGAATCGCACGAATGGGTCCGCACCGAAGCCGACGGCACGCTGACGGTCGGCATCACCGATCACGCGCAGGAAGCGCTCGGCGATATCGTTTTTCTCGAACTGCCGGAAGCCGGCCGCACGGTGACGGCCGGCGACGCCGTCGCGGTGATCGAATCCGTGAAGGCGGCTTCGGACATCTACGCGCCGGTTTCGGGCGAGATCGTCGAATCGAACACGGCGCTCGCCGACACGCCGGATTCCGTCAACAGCGCGCCGTATGACAGCTGGCTCTTCAAGGTCAAACCCGCCGCCGGCGCCGCGACCGACCGTCTGATCGACGCCGACGCGTATTCGAAGTCCATCGGCGAGTAATTTTTCAACACGTCAGGTGCGGCGCCTGGCACATCAAGCCGGCGCGCCGCACTGCCAGGAACACCTCATGAAGCTCGAACACCCGGATCGTCTGATGAACCGCACCCCTCTCTCGCTCGCCGCGCTCGAAGTGCATGACGCCTTCGCCGAACGGCACATCGGCCCGGATTCCGCCGATCAGCAGGCGATGCTCGAAGCCCTCGGCTTCGCGTCGCGCGCCGCGCTGATGGACGCCGTGATTCCGAAGACGATCCGCCGCGGCGAAACGCTGCCGCTCGGCCCCTTCGCCCAGCCGAAGAGCGAAGCCGAAGCGCTCGCCGCGCTGCGCGAACTCGCGGACAAGAACCAGGTGTTCCGCTCCTACATCGGTCAGGGCTACTACAACGCCCATACGCCGGCGGTCATCCTGCGTAACGTGCTGGAAAATCCGGCGTGGTACACGGCGTACACGCCGTATCAGCCGGAGATTTCGCAGGGGCGTCTCGAAGCCCTACTGAACTTCCAGCAGATGGTGATCGACCTGACCGGCCTGTCGATCTCCAACGCATCGCTGCTCGACGAAGCCACCGCCGCCGCCGAAGCGATGACGCTGCTGCAACGCGTCGGCAAGCCGAAGTCGAACGTGTTCTACATCGCCGACGACGTCCTGCCGCAAACCATCGAAGTCGTGCAGACCCGCGCGAAGCCGGTCGGCATCGAAGTGAAGGTGGGCCCGGCGGCCGATGCCGCCGGCGCCAACGCGTTCGGCGTGCTGCTGCAATACCCGGGCGTGAACGGCGACGTGCGCGATTACCGCGCGCTGGCCGACGCCATCCACGCGGCGGGCGGCCATGTGGTGGTCGCCGCCGACCTGCTCGCGCTGACCGTCCTGACGCCGCCGGGCGAATGGGGCGCGGACGTGGCCGTCGGCAACACGCAGCGCTTTGGCGTGCCGGTCGGCTTCGGCGGCCCGCACGCGGCGTATCTCGCCGTGCGCGACGAGTTCAAGCGCCAGATGCCGGGGCGCCTCGTCGGCGTGACCGTCGATGCGCAGGGCAATCCGGCGCTGCGTCTCGCGCTGCAAACCCGCGAGCAGCATATCCGCCGTGAGAAAGCCACGTCGAACGTGTGTACCGCGCAGGCCCTGCTCGCGATCATGGCGAGCATGTACGCGGTCTATCACGGCCCGCAGGGTCTGAAGACGATCGCGCTGCGCGTGAACCGCATCGCCGCGCTGCTCGCCGAAGGCGCGAAGCAGCTCGGCTACACGCCCGTCAACGATACGTTCTTCGATACGCTCACGTTCGAAACCGGCGCGCGCACGCAGGCGCTGCACGACGCAGCGACGGCGAAGGGCATCAACCTGCGCCGCGTGAGCGAAACACGCGTCGGCGTTTCGGTCGACGAAACCACGAAACGCGGCGATCTCGTCGATCTGCTGGCAGCGTTCGCGCAGGCGGCGTTCGTGAACGACGCGCCGCAGGTCGACGCGCTGGACGCGGCACTGGGTGCGGCGGATTCGTTCCCGGCATCGCTGGAACGCACGAGCGCATACCTCACGCATCACGTGTTCAACCGTCACCATTCGGAGACGGAAATGCTGCGCTATCTGCGCAGCCTGTCGGACAAGGACCTCGCGCTCGACCGCTCGATGATCCCGCTCGGCTCGTGCACGATGAAGCTGAACGCGACGTCGGAAATGCTGCCGGTCACGTGGCCGGAATTCGGCCAGATCCATCCGTTCGCGCCGGCTGAGCAAACCGTCGGCTACCGCGAAATGATCGATCAGCTCGAACAGATGCTGGTCGCGGCGACCGGCTACGCGGCCGTTTCGCTGCAACCGAACGCAGGCTCGCAGGGCGAATATGCGGGCTTGCTGATCATCCACGCGTACCACGCGTCGCGCGGCGAAGGCCATCGCAACGTCTGTCTGATTCCGGCTTCGGCGCACGGCACGAACCCGGCCTCGGCGCAGATGGCCGGCATGCAGGTCGTCGTCGTCGCGTGCGATGCGCAGGGCAACGTCGATATCGAAGACCTGAAGAAAAAAGCCGCGCAGCACGCCGACAAGCTCGCCGCGATCATGATCACGTATCCGTCGACGCACGGCGTGTTCGAAGCCAATGTGCGCGAAATCTGCGAGATCGTGCACGCGCACGGCGGCCAGGTGTATGTGGACGGCGCGAACATGAACGCGATGGTCGGTCTCACGGCGCCGGGCCAGTTCGGCGGCGACGTCTCGCACCTGAACCTGCACAAGACGTTCTGCATTCCGCACGGCGGCGGCGGACCGGGCGTCGGCCCGGTCGCGGTCGGCGCGCATCTGGCGAAATTCCTGCCGAACCAGACGTCGTCGGGCTATGAGCGCGACGCGAGCGGTATCGGCGCTGTGTCGGCCGCACCGTATGGCTCCGCTTCGATCCTGCCGATCTCGTGGATGTACATCGCGATGATGGGCGCGAAGAACCTCACCGCCGCCAGCGAAGTCGCGATCCTCAACGCGAACTACGTCGCGAACCGGCTCGCGCCGCACTACCCGGTGCTGTATTCGGGCCCGGGCGGACTCGTCGCGCATGAATGCATTCTGGATTTGCGACCGATCAAGGATTCGAGCGGCATCAGCGTCGACGACGTCGCCAAGCGTCTGATGGACTACGGTTTCCACGCGCCGACAATGAGTTTCCCGGTCCCGGGCACGCTGATGGTCGAGCCGACGGAATCGGAGTCGAAGGAAGAACTCGATCGCTTCATCGAAGCGATGATCGCGATCCGCGACGAAATCCGCGCCGTCGAGGAAGGCCGCGCCGATCGCGAGGACAATCCGTTGAAGCACGCGCCGCATACCGCGCAGATCGTCGTCGCCGACGACTGGAAGCATGCGTATGCACGTGAGACAGCCGCGTATCCGCTCAAGTCGCTGATCGCGCAGAAGTACTGGCCGCCGGTTGGCCGCGCGGACAACGTCTATGGCGACCGCAACCTGTTCTGCTCGTGCGTGCCGGTGGCGGACTACGAGTAATACCTGCCGCGTCATGGGAAACCGCGCGTCGCCGTTTCACGGCGCGCGGTTCTGTTGTTCGGGACCGGGAACGGCTAACATCACACACCGAATCAGCCTGACCAGGGAGTTTCGCATGGCGCGAAAGGTGCGATTGATGCAGGGCCGGATAAAAGCAACGCAAGCACGTTCATGGCAGTCCGCCGGCACATCGCTGGCGACGCTGCTTCTCACCTGCGGCGCACTCATGCTGAGCGAGCGGCAAGCTCATGCGGCGATGAATTTCTGCGCCGCACCCGCGCTGCAAACCAGCGAGCGCACCAACGCCGATCCTGGTGTGAAGGCGCTGGTCGGCAACGTGCTGCTACATCTGAACGACCCGCCCCACGCGCTCGCGAAACTGCATACCGAAGGCACGTTGCCGCACCAGGGCATCTACGACCAGAGCGTGGAAGCCGAAAAGGATCTCGACCTGCTGCGCGACGCCGCGCTCGCCTGGCGTGCCACCAGCGACGAACGGTATCTGAAGCTCGTCGACCGTCTGCTGTACGCGTGGGTGACAACCTACCAGCCAACTTTCAATCCGGTCGACGAAACACACTTCGACGGCCTGATCCTCGCGTACGACATGACCGCCAGCGCGCTGCCCGTGAAGACGCGCAACGCCGCGATGGCGTTCCTCACGAAGCTCGCGAACGGCTACATCGGACAGATCGACGCGCAGCCGCGTCCGCTCAAGGGTTCGTTCCGGAACAACTGGCAAAGCCACCGGGTCAAATTGATAGCGATGGCGGCGTTCACGCTCGACAATCGCAAGATGATCAACGCGGCGCAGCGTCTGTATATCGAGCACATCGGCGACAACATCGCGCCCGACGGTTCGACCGTCGATTTCGCCGAACGCGATGCACTGCATTACGTCACGTACGATCTGCAACCGCTCGTCACCGCCGCGCTTGCCGCGCGCCGCCACAACCGCAACTGGCTGCCGGAGAAAGCAGCGAACGGCGCGTCGCTCAATGCCGCGCTCGACTGGCTGAAGCCCTACGCGACCGGTGCGAAAACGCACGAAGAATTCGTGCATACGGACGTGCCGTTCGACGTGAAACGTCGTGAGGCCGGCCTGCCCGGCTACTCGGGCCAATGGGACCCGAAGAACGCAACCGAACTGTTTCACCTCGCCGCGCGACTCGATGGCCGGTTCACGCCGGTCGCGCTGCAACTGGCACCGACGCCGCCCGCGTGGCTCGCCGTGTGCCTGCCGCTCGCGGCACGCTAACACGATCTTTATTTGCAGGGAGCAGTAATGGCAGTCAGTGTGTTCGACCTCTTCAAGATTGGCATCGGTCCTTCCAGTTCGCATACGGTCGGTCCGATGCGCGCGGCGTTGATGTTCGCCCAGGGTCTTGACCGCGACGGGCTGCTGGAGGCCACGGCATCCGTGAAGGTCGATCTGTACGGCTCGCTCGGCGCGACGGGCAAAGGCCACGGTACGGATCGCGGCGTGATGCTCGGCCTCCTCGGCGATGCACCCGACACGGTCAATCCGGACACCATCGCTGAACGTCTCGAAGCGGTGCGCGAGCAGCGCACGCTATCGCTGCTCGGCAAGCACGCAATTCCGTTCGTTCTGAAAGACCACATCTCGTTCTACCGTCAGGCGCTCTCCGAACATCCGAACGGCATGAAATTCCACGCGTTCGATGCACAAGGCGCGACGCTGCGCGAATCGACGTATCTGTCGGTGGGCGGCGGTTTCGTCGTGACGGCCGGCGCGCCGAATACGAAAGTGCTGAGCGCGGTCGAGCAACTGCCGCATCCGTTTCGCTCCGGCGACGAGTTGCTTGCGATGTGCGCCTCGACGGGCAAGTCGATCGCGCAACTGATGTGGGAAAACGAACGCGTGTGGCATACCGAAGCGGAAACGCGCGACGGTCTGCTGAAGATCTGGGCGGTGATGCAATCGTCCGTCGCGCGCGGCTGCGGCATTGGCAATCCCGACGCGGACGGCACGTTGCCTGGTCCGTTCCATGTGAAGCGACGCGCGCCGCAGCTGTATCGCACGCTGTCGGGCAATCCGGAACTGGCGCTGCGCGATCCGTTGTCGATGGTCGACTGGATCAATCTGTACGCGATCGCCGTGAACGAGGAAAACGCCGCGGGCGGGCGCGTCGTCACGGCGCCGACCAACGGCGCGGCGGGCATCATTCCGGCTGTGCTGCATTACTACACGCGCTTCATGCCCGGCTCGAACGAACAGGGTGTGGTCGATTTCCTGATGACGGCTGCCGCGATCGGCATCCTGTACAAACTGAACGCGTCGATTTCGGGCGCGGAAGTGGGCTGCCAGGGCGAAGTGGGCGTCGCATGCTCGATGGCGGCCGGCGCGCTCGCGGCCGTGATGGGCGGCACACCGCTTCAGGTCGAAAATGCCGCCGAAATCGGCATGGAACACAATCTCGGCCTCACGTGCGATCCGGTCGGCGGCATGGTGCAGATTCCGTGCATCGAACGCAATGCGATGGCTTCGGTGAAAGCGGTCAACGCCGCGCGCATGGCGCTGCGCGGCGACGGCAGCCACTACGTGTCGCTCGATTCCGTCATCAAGACGATGCGCGAAACCGGCGCCGATATGAAAACCAAATATAAGGAAACGTCGCGTGGCGGTCTCGCGGTGAATATCGTCGAGTGCTGAGGCGAGTCGTTTTAATAAAAAGGCCGCGCGCGCATCGTGTTGATGCAGCGCGCAGCCGCCAACCGTGACACCGGCCAGCGCCGCGCGCCTGAACAGCCCGGCGGTTTCTGGCCCGAATGAACTGACTGGAGGGTTTCTCGCAATGTCGTTGCCGAACGTTTCTGCTGCTACTGATTCCGCGGGCTCCGCCACCACCGGTGCGCGTCTTGTTGTCGATGCGTTGCTGACGCACGGCGTCGAACGCGTGTTCTGCGTGCCGGGCGAAAGCTTTCTTGCGATCCTCGATTCGTTGCACGACGAGACCCGCAGTATCCAGACGATCGTCTGCCGCCACGAGGCAGCGGCCGCCAACATGGCTGAAGCCGTCGGCAAGCTGACCGGACGGCCGGGTGTCGCGCTCGTCACGCGCGGCCCGGGCGCGACGCACGCGTCGATCGGCGTGCACACCGCGTTCCAGGACTCGACGCCGATGATCCTGCTGATCGGCCAGTGCGCGCGCGAGCATCTCGACCGTGAGGCTTTCCAGGAGATCGACTACCGTCGCATGTTCGGCCAGATGGCCAAATGGGTCGCGCAGATCGACGACGCCCGCCGCATTCCCGAATACCTGAGCCACGCGTTTCATATCGCGACGTCCGGCCGTCCGGGGCCCGTCGTGCTGTCGCTGCCTGAAGACGTGCTGAGCGACGCGTGCCCGGTCGTGCCGGGCGCGCCGAAATATCAGCGCGTGGCGGCATCGCCGTCGAACGCGCAGATCGATCAGCTGCGCGCGCTGCTTGAACGCGCGGAGCGGCCGATGGTGATCGCGGGCGGCAGCGGCTGGACACCGCAGGCGTGCGCGGACTTCCGCCGCTTCGTCGAAACCTGGCAGTTGCCGGTCGGCCTCGCGTTCCGCTATCAGGACACGCTCGACAACGAGCATCCGAACTACGCGGGCGACGTCGGTCTCGGCGTCAATCCGGCGCTGGCCGCGCGCATTCGCGACGCCGACCTGCTGCTCGCGATCGGCCCGCGCCTCGGCGAAGCGACGACGAACGGCTACACGCTGCTCGACATCCCGAAGACAAAGCAGACGCTCGTCCACGTTCATCAAGGCGCCGAGGAACTCGGGCGGGTCTATGCGGCCGATCTGCCGATCGTCTCGGGCATGCCGGAACTCGTCGCGCTGCTCGCGGAACTGACGCCGTCATCCACGCCCCGCTGGGCCGGATCGGCGCAAGCCGCGCATGCGGCGTATCTCGACTGGCGCAAGCCGCGCACGATTCCCGGCGACGTACAGATGGGCGAAATCATGCAGCAGCTGCGCGCCCATCTGCCCGACGACGCGATTCTCACGAACGGGGCCGGCAACTATGCGACGTGGCTGCACCGGCATTTCCCGTACCGTCATTTCCGCTCGCAGCTCGCGCCGACCAGCGGCGCGATGGGCTACGGCGTGCCGGCGGCGATTGCAGCGAAATCGATGTATCGGGATCGCGCGGTCGTCGCGCTCGCGGGCGACGGCTGCTTCATGATGGCCGCGTCGGAACTCGCGACGGCGATGCAGTACGACCTGCACGTGATTTTCATCGTCGTGAACAACAGCCACTTCGGCACGATCCGGATGCACCAGGAAAAGAACTATCCGAACCGCGTGCACGGCACCGGCCTGACGAATCCGGATTTCGTCGCGTTCGCCCGTTCGTTCGGTGCGCACGGTGAACTCGTCGAGCGGACGGAAGATTTTCTGCCGGCGCTTGAACGTGCGCAGGCGGCGAAGCGCCCCGCGCTCATCGAAATCCGCATGCCGCAGGAAGCGAGCACGCCCGGCGCGACGCTGGAGCAGATTCGCGAGCAGGGACGGAAACTGCGCGGCGAGGTGTAGCAGGCGCCGGATGCCACGAGATCCGCGACCGCAAGACGACAGGCGGTCGGAAAATCAGGCGGCGTGCGCCTGCCAGCACCGCGCGCCCGCGCCGATCACCAGCGCAACTGTCGCAAGCACGTCGATCAGCACGACGCGCCACAGTTGCGCGGTGAGATGTCCGGTCGAGCACGCCAGATACAGAAAGGCGCCGACGCTGACGAGGCCCGCGATATAACCCAGCGGCTGCAATCGGGCGTCGAACGCGGCATAGATCAGGAACGCGCCGAGCAATCCAAACAGCACCGCGCGGTGACGCATCAGGACCGTGAGACTGGGTTCATCGAGTGCGATGCCATAAAGACTGGCAAGGCTACGAACACCCGACACGCCCGAGACCGGCAACAGATGAATGATGCCGACGATGATCAGCGGCGCGGCGATCAGATATTTCATGTTTTTCCCGCTTTCCCTGGTTATGTTATGAGACGGCTGCGGGGCCACTGGCCTGCGCCGCGCCCCCGCATATGGCATGTCGCTAGTCCCGTGAACCAGACGCTCCAGACAAAGCGTCGACCTCGGCGGCCGAATCCAGCCACGCGGCGATCATCGGCTGCGCCGCCTTGCGACCGACCGGATGGAACGCAAGGCATCGGCTTGCGGCAAGCAATGTCATGATTTCGCCGTCGCGGATGTAGGCAAGACCGCCTGCCAGCTCCGCCGCGTGCATCGCACATCGCTCGAGGGCTCGCTGAACACCGAAGCGGATCATCAGCACACGGGCAAGCAATGCCTCGTCGGGCGGGCAGGTCTGCATCAGGTGAATGGCACCATCCAGCGCCGCCTGGGCGCATTCCAGTTCACCGGCAAGCAGCACCCGCTCCGACTCCTCGACACGACGATCCGTCACCACCCGGGCGGCCATTGCGCTTACTACGCCCAGGTAACTCGCCGACGCGACGATCTCGAACCAGCACAGCCCCATCGCTTCCGCGACCGCGACGATCCCGGCGGTTTCCGTGTCGCCTTCAGATGCGAGCAGCACCTGTTCGGCCGGAACCCTGACGTTGTCGAAACGCAGTTCCTCGTTATCCGCGGCGGCGAGCAGCGGGACATTCCAGAATTTGTGCCGCGTGACGCCCGGCGCGCTCGACGGCAGAATCGCCATCCCGGTGCGCTTGCTGCCGTCGGCCCCCTGCACCGCGACGCCGACCGTGATGATGTCCATGCTGTTCGCCATCGTGCAGGGCTTCTTGCTGCCGGTGATCCGGAAACCGTCGCCGTCCGGCACCATGAAGACGGTCGAATCCAGAATACCCGCGCCACGCCGCCCTTCGGCGAACGCGGACGCAACCAGCAGATTGTCGTGTGCGACATCGTGCAGCATCCGCGCGCATGACGGCACGTGGTCGGCCAGCGCACCGCACACGCTGACCGTGAAGTTATGCATCGTCAGCATGAGGGCCATCGATGGCGCAAGGGCGCCGATCGCCCGCTGCATGCGAATGCCGTCGTACGGCGAAATCGCCGCGCCGCCCAGCGATGCCGATACCCACAGTCGCGGCAGGCGGTACTGGCGGATCAATGCCTTGATCTCCCGCGGGTCCTTCGATTCCATCGCGAGCAGACCGTGCCCGGTGAGTTCGGCTTCAAGACCCGGTGCGTATTGCTCCAGGATGACACGTGAATCCTGCAAGAACATGAGTGGTTACCTCTTTTCAGATAGTGATTTGGCTCGAATGACGAAGCCATCCGAGATACAGCGGAAGAACCGTGCGAACGACCGCACGCGGCAGGCCGGTGGCGCGCGGGCACGCCCAGGGAACGGACGGGATAGCGGTGTGGCCCGCCATTGCATGTGCGAGATCGCGGCCGGCCGCGACGGCGAGCGCAACGCCGTGTCCGTTCCACGCGCCGACATGCCAGAACCGGCGCCCGGCATCGAGCGCTTTAACGATGGGCCACTCATTCAGCGTGCAACCGAGCAGACCGTGCCAGACGGCATCGGCCGTAATCGGACGCAGCGACGGAAAGAAAAGCGGCAACTGCCCAGGAAGGTCCGGCGCGCTCCGCGCGTGCAGGTCGAGATCGACCTTTTCGTCGCGCGCGTAGCGATAACCGCCACCGATCAGCAAGCGGCCATCAGCGAGAGGTCGCAGAAAGTTGAACATCGGACGCGCGTCGTACAGACCCTGCCCCTGACGCCAGCCGATGACATCGCGCTCGGCTGCACTGAGTGGACGCGTCACCGCGGCGAACGCCGCGACGGGTAGAACGGCCCGTCGAAACCCGCCCAGACCACCGATACCGCCGATGCCTCCATCGACAGCGAACACGACCCGTGAAGCGTTGATCGAGCCGGCGCGAACATGCAGCGTGCCGGTGTCACGCGCAAAACGCGAAACCCGTGTGTTCTCAAAAATACGTACGCCCCGTTCAAGCGCAGCGCGCTTCAGGCCGATGCACAGCCGGCCGGGATTCAGCAACCGGGCCGGAAATGCGATCGCGTTGCATATCCGTCGCGAATCCGGCAGCGACGCGCGGATCGCATCCGCGCCGAGCAACGGCACGTCGAAGCCGAGCGCGCGATAAATTGCGGCGCGTCTTTCAAGTACGACAGCATCGACGTCACGGAGGGCCACCTGCCACTGGCCGGCCGCGTGCATATCGCAGTCGATGGCGCAGGTGTTCACCAGACTGGCCGTCAACTCCACGGCGTCGAGCGAATACGCGTAGGCCGCGTGCGCGAAATCAGGCCCGAGCGATCGCACCTGACGCTCGATCGCCGGACCGATCCGCGGCGCGCATTGGCCGGAGTTCAGCCCGCTCGCGCCGTACCCGATACGGCCGGCCTCGAGCAGCACGACGTCGAGCCTCGGCTCGACCATCTTGAGATGGAGCGCAGTCGAAAGCCCGGTCAGGCCACCGCCCACGATGACGACTTCGCAGGTTATGTCGCCGGCTGGCGCGGGCGCGGCTTCGTCAAGTGGAAAGGGAAGCCACACAGTGGAGGGTGCGTCCACCCGACGCTCATGAAACGGCGCGACGGAAGCCACTAGATCGCCCTCGTCAAGCGCAGGAATTGCCACAATCCGCTGGCGGTCGCGCCGTTCTGAAACGCGATGTACTCGGGCTGGATGAGATCCGGGGCCCATTTGAGCTTGTATTGCAGCTGCGCTTCAGCGGGATAGATGAAACTGCCGTGCCGCGCCAGCTTCCGGAACGTCCACGCCGTCGCGCGACTGTGCGCGCCCGCGATTTCGTGTTCGTCGGCAAGCGACGTGAGCGGCGTAAAGCCAAAATTGAGCATCCCCGCGCCTTCCGCCTTAAAGCGCTCGATTGCCGTGATGTTGATCAGCTCCATCACGCCCGTCGTCGCATCGGGTTTTCGGCGCGTGAGGTCGTGCATCCAGCCCGTATGCCGGCCGAAGCTCGCCGTGTAGAGCACGTATGCCACCGTCTCATCGTTCTGCATCGCCACGAACAGACGCCTGACCGAGCGGTCGAGGCGGTCGAGCGCACCCACTTCGCCGATGAGAAAGGCCAGCTCCTTCGCGCCCTTGTCCTTGATCCATTCGCGGTCGATCGCGGCGATCGCCTCCTTGATGTGCGGAGTCACCGGCACATCGGCGCCGAGTTCGAGCACGCTGACGTGACTGCGGCGCGCCCGCGATATCTTGTTGCGCAGCTTGATGAACGGCGTGCCTGAAATCCTGAAGCGATCAAGACTCACGCTGTACGACGCGCCGATCTGGTTGACCCGAAAGCCGCGACTCGCGAACAGGACCGCGTCGTCGCGGAACATCTGGACTGCGACAACCTTGCGCCGCTCGCGGCGCGCCCAGTCGAGAAACCGGTCGAGCAACGCGGCGCGCTGCCCGGGCGCAGCCGTGATGCCGGCTACCATCACCAGATGATGGCGGCCCGCCGGCCGGTACGCGATCAGCCCGTCGATATCGGACGCACGAAACCGCAACGTCTCCTGATTGACCGCCAGCAACGCCGACGGGTGGTCCGCATGACGTCGCAGCACATCGACTGGATCGTTCGATGGAGGGGCGTCAAGCACTTCAGCGGGTGCGTCATGCTGCATCCGGACCTCCTCGCCTCGTCGCGGATGCATTGACGTAGCTCGTCCTGAAATGCGCGAACGCGGGATGAACGGCCGGCTCGAAGCTCACGCCGAAGGGCTTCAGGAAATTGCCGAACAGCGCGCGGTCGCCGCACAGGTGGACCGGTATGGCGAGCAGCGCCCATTCGGGCTGGACCAGCCATGCCCACAGCACCGCTACCAGCAGTCCCGAGACCGCGCAGTGCGTGCTGTTGTACAGCACATAGAACATGCGGCGAATACGTCTGCCATGCGCGTGCCGGTGCGCGAACGCGCCAGGCAGGTAGCCGATGACATCGATATAAGCGAACAGAAGCACGAATGCCCACCAGCGGATCTGCGTCAGATGAGCGACAAGCAGCCCGACACAGATCGCAAGCGCCACCAGGTTCTCCAGCCGCAGCAGCCGGTATGTCACGGGCGTTTCAAAGAGGTTCTGCTGGTCCATGGCATCCCCCTTCAGCCGGCCTGCCGCATGAGCTGTTCGAGCTTCGGGTGCGCCGCCACCACAAGCTTCGTCATGAGCGCTTGCAGTTCAGGATCGAGATATCGTACAAACGACGGCTGCATGGACGGTCTTGTCAGCATTCGCATGTACCAGGAACGCAGATTCGGATGCGCCTCGAAGGTCATCAGACCGCCGAGGCCCACGTGCTCCGCGCGCATCACATAGGGCAATGCGGCGAGATCGGCAAGACTGCAGGCCGGGCCGGCGAGCCACGCATGGGTGTCCGCGAGTTGCGCTTCCATACGCATGAAGAATGCGCGATGCCGTTCGATGCAGTCCTTCAGTTCCGGCGCATCGAGACCGTGCTCGAGCACGCTACGGCGCCACGCGCGCACCGATTCGTCAGGGATCGCCTGAAGCAATGCGCTGACAGCCTCGGGATGCTGCTGCAACAACAGCGGACGCGCCAGCACGGCCCACGTCACGATGCCCGACGCGTGGTGCAGTTCACGGTCGATCCAGTGGTTCCATTGCCGCGCCGCATAACGATGCGCTGGCGCGACTGGCATCAGCGGGTATTGCGGGAACGCTTCGTCGAGGTACTCGCAGATGAACCACGATTCGGTCAACGCAAGCCCGTTGTGTTCGAGCACCGGCACTTCCGCCCGCCCGTTCAGACGACGGAAGGCTTCGCTGCAATGCTCACCGGCAAGGAGATCCACGATGCGGTCGCTCCATTCGAGCTGCTTCTCGGCGAGTGCGAGCCGGACCTTCTGCGATGCAACGGAAAACGGTGAATGATGAAGAGTGAACATAGAGGTCGTTTATTCCCAGAGTTACCAGACGAGCGGAACCAGTCGCTTCACGCGACTGCAATAGGTGATGTACTGCGCGCCAAACGTCTGCAGCATCAAACCTTCTTCATAGCGGATGCGTCGCACGAAAGCGGCCAGTAGCAGCACACCGGCCAGCGCGGCGGCGACCGGCGCATGCATGGCGAGCAGCATGCCGGTGTAGAGGAACCAGGCACCCGTGTAGCTCGGGTGACGCATCAGGCGATACGGACCGCTCGAAATCACCTGCTGGCCTGACTGCACGCGCACGTGCCAGGTAAAGAAGCGCCCGAGCTCCGCGACAGCCCATGCGCGCAGTAGCGCGCCGGCGATGGCAGCCGCGAACGCGACGACGGCAAGCGTGTCCCAGGCCATGCTTCCCGGGTAGCGCCACACGAGACATTCGACCACGCCGCCCAGCACCACCAGATACACCGTCCATACGAGCTGCCTTGCCGTACCTCGATCTTCGGGCGGTGCGTCGCGATCGAGCGGGCTGTAGGCAGGCTGCGTCAGTGAGGCGAGCAACCCCGCCCCCACCATCGCCCAAAGCTTCGACGAAGCGAGCGCGGCGGGCTGAAGAACCGCGGCAGGCACGAGAAAAACAAGCGTCACCGCGACGAGTCCAGTCATGAATTTGCGAATCATGTGAGGCCCCTCGTCATGCGGTAGCAGGCAGTGACTGCAACCCGCGAAACACCACGGTGCCAGGCAACCAGCGCGGATTGTCGATCTCCGGTTTGAGATCCGGCAGGCGCTCGAAAATCGTTTGCAGCGCGACTTCGGTTTCGACCTGGCCGAGTTGCGCGCCGAGGCAGTAGTGCGGGCCGCCGCCGAACGAAAGCGGGTAGCTGCTTCTGCGCGAGATGTCGAAACGGTCGGCGTCCGCCCAGGCCGCCGAATCGCGGTTCGCCGACGCCAGGATGCAGAGGATCGTTTCGCCAGCCTTGATCGGGGCACCCGCGACCTCGATGTCTTCGCGTGCCTGGCGCGGCGTCATCTGCACGGCCGAGTCGTAGCGGACCATCTCGGTGACCGCGTCGGGCAGCAGCGTCATGTCGCTTTTCAGCGCGTGTAGCTGATCGGGGTGCCGGTACAGTGCAAGTAGTCCGTTGCCGATCGTGTTCACCGTCGTCTCCTGGCCACCGACGAAGATCATCTGCAGGTTGTCGATCGTCTCGGCGCGCGTTATCCGGCCGTCCGCCTCGGCCGCAATGAGCTGCGACGTCAGATCGTCACCAGGCTCGCGCCGGCGCAATTCGACCAGCCATTGAAAATACTCGTGAGCTTCGTTGACAGCCTTGTTCTGTTCGAACAGTTCCAGGGGACTCAACGGTGCGGGTTCGAGCGCGCGCGAACCGTTGGCACTGCGCTGGCTGAACTTCGGCCAGTCCTGTTCCGGGATACCGATCAGGTGGCAGATCACCGCGCTCGGCAAGGGAAAAGCAAGATCCAGCATGACGTCGAACGCGGTCTTTTTGAGTGCCGCGTCGACCAGACCGTTCATCACTGACCGCATGAACGGACGCATCGCCTCGATCCGCTTGTGGGAGAAACTACGTGCGACCGCGTTGCGCACGCGCAGGTGATCGTCGCCGTCTTTCATCACCATCATGTTGCGGGCCGATGCGTACACCGGCTGCTCGACGATGCCTGGACCGAGCCGCTTCGACATGTTCTCGAAGTAGAAGTACCCGCGTCCGAAATGCGCATCCTTCAGCATGAACGAGACTTCGCTGTGCCGGCTGGCAACCCATACGCCATGGGGCGAGCGATACATCGGCGCATGCTCGCGCAGCTGCGCATAGACGTGATAGGGATCCCGCACGTGCAGGGGATGAGGAATGAGCGGATCGAACGCGGGGACAAAAGCGGCCGTGTCCGGTGAAAGCGCTGACATGAAATTCTCCTGAGAAAGAGGCGAATGGGGACGAACGGGTTCAGACGGGAAGCGGCGTTTCATGGCGTGCGTCGCGGGCAGTGCCCGTATCCACGAAACGCGGGTTCGTCCATTGCGCGACGACCTGAAGACGATCTTCGAGGAACTGCTCGCGGCAGGGACGGCGCGACAGCTTGCCGCTCGTTGTCTTGGGAATGCTGCCGTTGGCGATCAGAACGATCGCGTAGGGCTGGATGCCGTGATGCCGGTAGATGGCGTCTCGCATGCAGGCGGCGATCTCGTCGACGCGAAGCTCGTCGCGCCGGTTGATTTCCTGCGCGAACACAAGATGATCCTCATTGCCGACGGCGATGCAAAACGCGATGCCGCACCCCGGACGCATCGCCTCGTGGCACTGGTCGACGGTACGTTCGATGTCGTGCGGATAGTGATTGACGCCACGAATGATGATCAGGTCCTTGAGACGGCCACTGACATACAGTTCGCCATCACGCATGAAGCCGAGGTCGCCCGTCTTCAGATAGGCGCCCGCGCGGTTGTGCAGAGGAGCATCGAATACCGCGGCAGTCGCGGACGGGCGCTCCCAATACCCCGCTGTCACTGACGGCCCCGCGACCCAGATTTCGCCGACGCATCCGTCGGCACGCTCGAGTGCCGTGTCCGGATCGACGATGCGCACGTCGAGACCGGTTGCCGGCCTGCCGCAGCTGACCAGTTCGCGCACCAACGTGTTGAGCGAGGTGCTCTCCTGCGCGATGGCCCGCGCCTCGTTCGCATAGGCCATGCTGTCGATCGACAGCGTACGGGGCGGTTCGTCGCGCCGCTTGCCGGTCACGAAGAGCGTGGTCTCCGCCATGCCATAACAGGGATAGAAGGCACCGCGCCGGAATCCGCGCGGCCCGAAGCGTTCGGCGAAACGGTTCAACGTGTCGGCCCGCACCGGCTCCGCACCGGAATACGCCAGCTCCCAGCTCGACAGGTCCAGCATCCCGAGCGCTTCGTCGGTGACCTTGTCGACACACAGCTCGTAAGCAAAATTGGGCGCGCCGCTGATGGTGCAACGTCGCTTCGACAGTTCGCTGAGCCATCGCTCAGGGCGGCGCAGAAAAGCGGCCGGCGCCATGAAGCTGACCGGCACGCCCGCGCAGAATGTCGCGAGCATCGAACCGATCAGTCCCATGTCGTGATACGGCGGCAGCCACGTCAGAACGCGATCGTCGGGCCTGAACTGCATATGCAGCGCGATCAGGTAGACGTTGTGCAGCAGATTGCCGTGCGTGACCTTGACGCCTTTCGGCGTGCCTGTCGAACCCGACGTGTATTGCAGAATCGCGATCTGTTCGCGGCCTGCATGCGGATCGCGCCATGCGTCTTCGAGAGATCCGATCGCGAGATCGGTATCGGTCGCGAACCAGCGCAGCCGGGCGAGCGGTCCGGCCCCATCGTCCAGCTGGGTGAGCGTTGCGGCAGTCGTCAGTGCGGCGCTCGCGCCGCAATCGCGTGCGACGGCGGCAAGCCGGTCGCGCAGACGCGGGTTCAGCGGCGGGTACGCGGGCACACCGATCATGCCGGCATACAGGCAGCCGAACAGCGCGCACAGGTAGTCGAGCCCCGCCGGGTAAAGCAGCAGTACGCGGTCACCCGGTTTGCCCGAGGTTTGCAGTAGCGCGGCAATCTGCCTCGCTCGCTGATCGAAGCGCAAACAGGTGATCGACTGATCCTCAGGCTGCGAGCCCGAATAGTCGATGTAGGTAAACGGCTGCCCAGCCGGATTGGCATGCGCGTGGCCGCGCGCGACTTCGACGAGGCTCGAACTGCCGTACGGCGCGGCCGGAACCAGAAGCTGAAGCGGTTGGTTCGATGCGGTCATGGGGATCTCCTTGAAACGGATATGTCGGCACGCGGGCTCAGGCCAGTGGCAGTGCACGTTGTGCGGTGAGGTCGATGAAGCGTTGCCACTGGTCTTCCGCCAGAGGCCGGCCGAAGCTCTGGAGACCCGCGAGCGTGAAGCCGTGTTTGCGTGCGAGTTGCTGTTGTCGCGCGATCTCCCGCACATCCAGCGTGCTGCCGATACTCACGTTCTCGAAACGTCCTTCGAGTGCGAGCAGCATCGTTTCGGCCATGCACGCGAACGCCGTGCCGGACGCAATGCCATACGGACCGATACGCGGGGAGCCCGGCAACGCGATGACTCCGCCGTCGATCACGAGTACGTCGGGACGGTCATCGACGATCGAAGCCGGGATGGAGCGTGGCCTCGAGATGTCGCACACGATGGCTCCCGGTCGCAGCAGGGTCTCGTCGATGACGTCGCCGGGAAAACTGGTTGCCGCGAGTGCGACGTCCGTCTCGCCGAGCGCGCGGATGTCGCCTGTGAGCACGAGCGTCCCCTGCTCTTCCAGCTGTGCGATCAGCGCATCGGTGTCGGGTTGGCACGAAGCGGCGTTCGCCTGCACCGCGGCACGCCTGATCTGCGCGGCAACAGAGTCGGGGAGAAAGGTTTCGTCGCATGGCGAAAGCGCACCGTCGACGATCATGCGCGCCACGGCAAGAAGCCGGGCGCGCCCGATCTCGCGCGTGTGTGCCGGATTGCCGATCAGCAACATTCGTGCAGCGCGGCGCGACAGCAGGATCGCCATGCACGATCCGATCGCACCCGCCGCGCCGATGACCGCGGCCGCACTCGCGTCCCACTGACGGCCGGTGCGATGCATGACGTCGTCGAGTGCTTCGACGCCCGCGGCGACGGTGTATGAATTGCCCGATGTCAGTGCGACGTCCTGATTCAGCAGTTGCGCGCCGCCGCCGCTGACCACGGACGTGTAGGCGCCGAGGCCGACAATCCGCGCGCCGCGCTCGCACGCAAGCCTGATGCCCCTGTTCAGCACCGCGATGGCCTCGTGTTGAGAAAGCTGACGCAACTGCGCCGCGGTGTGGCTGATCATGATGAAATCGCCCCGCGCCTTCGCACCTGCCAGCGATTCGATCCGCGCACTGGAACCGACGACGGGATCGATCAGGCCGTCCATGCTTGCCGCGAACTCCGCCAGTTCGTCCGCGTTCAGGATGTTCAGGCTGGGGTCGTAGTCGGCATAGCTTTGCGCGTCGAGCGGGTGAATCAGAAACCCGAAGCGATGTTCGTCTGCCGCATCATGCGAAAGAAGATGCGCCGTAGCGCGCGACGCGTCCGACGACGACGACGTGACTTCAGTGATATCGGGCAGCCCGGACGCCTCAGGCTTGTCGACCGCCCCGGCTGTCGCGCATGCGGGTGCCTCGCGCCGCAGCAGCGCACGATAGAAACGGCCTGTATCGCAGCTCGCCAGCACGCTAAACGCGCGCTCGAGCGCGTCAGCGGCCCTGTCGCAATGCTCGCGCGTCGCCGTCAGCGGCGGCTGGACGCGCAGCACATCGCCTCGATTGAGCGTCGGCGCGAAGCGGACCCGCTCGACATTCAGCAAGTAACTCGCGACAAACTGAGCCAGTTCGCCCTGCTGCGCGGCGATGCCGAGGAAGTTCTCCGGCCAGCGCGCACGATCCGTATTCAGACGGATACCCAGCATGAATCCCTGCCCGCGGATCTCGTCGATCAAAAACGGAAAACGCGTGCGCATCGCCTCCAGCCGCTGCTTCAGACGGGCGCCTTCGACGCGCACGTGACGCAGCAATTCACCCCCGTTGCGCGTGAGCCGCTCCAGCGTGGCGAGCCCGACGCGCGACGCCAGCGCGTTGCCCGCAAACGTCGACGAATGCTTCAACGCGAACTTTTCGCTGTATACCGCCTGGGTGCACAGCACGGCACCGACCGGGACGAGACCGCCGCCCAGCGCCTTCGACAGCAGGAGAATGTCCGGGCGCACGCCTTCGTACTCGCAGGCGAACATCGCACCGGTACGTCCGAGCCCGGTCTGTACTTCATCGACAATCAGTACGACGCCATGTCGCCGACAGATTGTCTCGACTGCGGCCAGATATCCTTTCGGCGGAACGTGAACGCCGCCCTCGCCCTGGATGGGCTCGACGATGAACGCGGCATAGACGCCTGCCCGGGAAGCAAGATGCTGTTCGAGCGCGGCGGCGTTGCCGTACTCGATATGGTCGAATCCTGCGAGTGGCAGGCCGAAATGCGATTGATAGTCCGGCTTGCCAGTGGCCGACAATGCGCCGAACGTCTTGCCGTGGAAAGCGTTTCTCGTCGAAAGGATGTGCGTTCGACCCGTGGCATGACGAGCCATCTTGAGCGCGGCTTCCACCGACTCCGCGCCGCTGTTCGTGAACGTCACATATCGAAGCCCCGGCGGCGCCAGTTCGATCAACCGTTTCGCGAGAAGTCCAGCCGACACGAGACAGGATGGCTGCGCGAAAACCGGTTCCGCGTCGATGCGCAGCGTATCGACCGCGCGCCAGATATCCTCAGGATGGTGCCCAAAAGGAACAGCGCCGTATTGCGCAAGGAAGTCGAGATATTGTTCGCCTTCCTGGTCGTAGAGAAACGCACCGCCAGCGCGCACGAACGACCTGTCTATCTGGATCTGCTCCAGCTTTCTGGCCAGCCACGGATTCACGAAAGATTCAAATGCGCTTGCGGAACCCGAACCGGATTTCGGTGCTTGCTGTAGTTCGACCAGCGCATTGGCAAGTCCGGCCGAATCGGTTACGTATTCAAGAAAGTCGACCGGAATCGAGCGTTCAAGCCAGCGCTCCAGCGAACTGAGCAGCTCGGCACCGGACAGCGAGTCGATGCCCAGATCAGCCAGGCTGGCCGCGCCACCGCTCCATGCAGCGTTGAAATGCGCCCGCGTATAGGCGATCAGCCATGCAGTTATTTCCTGCTCTGTCTTTATTGACACTGAACCATCCATTTTCTGAATCAAGCGAGTTCAAGCCGCGCCCCAAAGGCGCTTCAAATTCTGGTTTCCCGTCTCTTTCGTCTTGATTTATCGAAATATAAACAGGCCATCATTAGCTTTACTAAGTAATTTAATCGCAACGTGAGACTTCCGTGCGATCAAGATTAACCGTTAGCCAGGCTCCCCGTAAATCAGACGACTGAATCTGGATCAAGGTTTTGGCGATTACAAAATAAGCTATCCAAAACAAATAAAATTGAGGCGCTTCTTATGAATATCGGCTTATTTAAGAGATTCGAGGCGTTGCCTGCTCGAGGCAAAGAGGCGGGAGATGGAAGAAGCCGGCGGGCGGGCTGGGAGTCCACGCGCGAAAAAAACACCCTGGGAGCCGGATTCGCTCGCAGGGTGTTTTCGAAGCTACCCGGATCGCAGGGGAAAGACTGGGATCCGGGTTGTGAAGCACGCGCCGCGTTTTCGCAGCGCTATTCCTTGACGAAGCGGCTGTTACTTGCCGCCCACGCTTTGCAGCGTCGTCCACTTGCCGTCGACAACCTTGTACAGCGTGATGCCGCCGTTCTTCAGGTCACCCTTGCTGTCGTAAGCGAGGTCTTTCGACGTCACGGCCGGCATCGACGTCTGCGCGAGCATCGGCAGGTACTTTGCCGGATCCGTCGAGTTTGCCTTCTTCATTGCATTGAAGAGTGCCATTGCGCCGTCGTAGGCGTACGGCGAGTACGTCTGCACGTCTTCGTTGAAGCGCTTCTTGTACTTCGCGACGTAGTCCTTGCCGCCCGGCATTTCGTCCAGCGGCAGGCCGGCGAGCGACGCCACCGTGCCGTTCGCCGAGTCACCCGCGATCTTCAGGAACGTGTCCGTCTTGACCATTTCGCCGGCCATCAGCGGCGCCTTCATGCCAAGCGTCTTCATCTGCTTGACCATCGGGCCCGCTTGCGAATCCGCGCCGCCGTAATAGATCAGGTCCGGATTCGCGGCCTTCAGCTTCGTCAGAATTGCCTTGAAGTCGACGGCCTTGTCGTTCGTGTACTCGCGCGCGATGATCGTTGCGCCCGATGCCTTCGCGGCCTTCTCGAACTGGTCAGCCAGACCCTGGCCGTATGCGGTGCGGTCGTCGACGATCGCGATCTTCTTCATGCCAAGCGACTTCGCTGCGAACGTACCAGCCACCGAACCTTGCTGCGTGTCGGAGGTCATCATGCGAAACGTCGTCTTGAAGCCTTGCTGCGTGTACTCAGGCGCCGTCGCCATCGCGATTTCCGGGATGCCTGCGTTCGCGTAGATGCGCGAAGCCGGGATCGTCGTACCCGAGTTGAAGTGGCCGAGCATGCCCTTGATGCCGTCGTCGACGAGCTTCTGTGCGACCGTCGTGCCGGTGCGCGGGTCAGCCTGGTCGTCGGCCGAGTCGAGCACGAAGTGCACCGGCTTGCCGCCGATCACCGGCTTCGTCGCGTTCTCTTCTTCCACAGCCAGCGTGATGCCGTTCTGGAAATCCTTGCCGTAGTGCGCCTGAGCGCCCGTCATCGGACCGGCAAAGCCGATCTTCACGTCTTCAGCCGTTTGTGCCTGCGCGGTCCCCGCCAGCGACATGACCGCGACGAGCGTCGCAGCTGTCAGCCCTTTCATCGTGTGTTGCATAGCTTCTCCTTTGGTACCAGGTGTGAGTGGAGCGACATCGGGGTCACCGTGCCGCTTCCATTTTTTGAATTGATCGTCGAGGTTCGCTCAGCCAATCGTCATCAAATTCGCATTGCCGCCTGCTGCTGCCGTATTTACGCTGACCGAACGTTCCGTCAACAGACGTTCAAGCGCGTAATCCTCATCGCCGCTTTCCAGCGCGCGTGCCGCCACGCCCTGCACCGATACGATCGGCCCCGGCCGTTTCGCGACTTCCTTTACCAGCGCGAGCAGCTCGTCGCTGTCGCCTTCGAAAAGCACTGCATCGAAAGCGGCCTCGGCGGTCTTCTTCACGCTCGCGTGTTGCTTCAATCCCGCGGGCAACGCGGCGACCAGCTGCTCGCCCGCCGCGCCTTCGAAAAGCGCGCGGTTTCCTGTCGCCAGCACCGCGGCAAACTGCGCGCGGGCACCGCCGTGGGTCGACGGCACGCACAGCACGGTGCCACGAGCGCCGAGCGTGTACGTGTTGCGCTCGCCGGTCGGCCCCGGCAACACGGCCGTCGCGCCGGCCAGCACGTACGACAGATAACCGTCGCAGCGCGCGGCGAGCGTCGCCTGACCTTCGCCGATCAGCCAGTCGCGCAATGCCGTCAACGCGGCAGCCGGATTGTCCCCCATTCCATCCACTTTTTGGGATGACTGCGGTGCATCCACCACAAGCGCCGCGGCGAGCGACTTCGGCAAACCCGCCGGACGCTTGGCCAGCAGACGCTGCAGATACAGCGCGCCGCCCGCCTTCGGCCCCGTGCCCGACAGGCCTTCGCCGCCGAACGGCTGCACGCCGACCACCGCGCCGATCACATTGCGGTTCACATAGATATTGCCGACGTGCGCGCGGCCGATCACATGCGCGATCGTTTCGTCGATCCGCGTGTGAACGCCGAGCGTGAGCCCATAGCCCGTCGTGCGGATCTGGTCGAGCAGCTTGTCGAGTGCGCTACGGTGATAACGCACCACGTGCAGCACCGGGCCGAACACTTCGCGCTTCAGTTCGTCGATGCTGTCGAGTTCGATCAGCGTCGGCGGCACGAACGTACCGGCTGCGCAGCCTTCCGGCATCGGCAGCTGCACGACCTTGCGGCCCTTCTCGCGCATCGCGGCGATGTGCGCATCGATGCCGCGCTTTGCTTCGACGTCGATCACCGGGCCGACGTCGATCGACAGACGATCCGGATTGCCCACCGCGAGTTCGCCCATCGCACCTGTCAGCATTTCGAGCGTGCGGTCCGCGACGTCGTCCTGCAGACAGAGAACGCGCAGCGCCGAACACCGCTGGCCGGCGGAGTCGAACGACGACTGCAGCACGTCGGCGACGACCTGCTCCGCCAGCGCCGACGAATCGACGATCATCGCGTTCTGGCCACCGGTTTCGGCGATCAGCGGAATCGGCTTGCCGTCGACGTCGAGGCGCGACGACAGCGTCCTGTTGATCAGGCGCGCGACTTCGGTCGAGCCGGTGAACATCACGGCACGCGTGCGCGCATCGGCCACCAGGGCCGCGCCGACCGTTTCACCGTCGCCCGGCAGCAGTTGCACCGCGCCCGCCGGCACGCCGGCTTCGCGCAGGATGCGCACCGCCTGCGCGGCGATCAGCGGCGTCTGTTCAGCGGGCTTGGCGAGTACGGTATTGCCGGCGGCGAGCGCTGCTGCAACCTGACCCATGAAGATCGCCAGCGGGAAATTCCACGGGCTGATGCACACCACCGGTCCGAGCGGGCGGTGCGTGTCGTTCGAAAACTCGGTGCGGATCTGCGTGGAGTAATAGCGCAGGAAGTCGATCGCTTCGCGGATTTCCGCGACGGCGTTCGGCAACGATTTGCCCGCTTCGCGCACGACGAGACCCATCAGCGTATGCATCTGCGCTTCGAGCAGATCGGCGGCGCGCGCGAGACAGTCGGCACGCGCCTCGACGGGCGTCGCCTGCCAGATCGGCGCGGCTGCAACGGCGTGCGTGAGCGCGGCGCTCACATGTTCCGGGGTTGCCTCGACCACCGTGCCGACGAGGTCACGCTGATCGGCCGGGTTGCGCACGTCGCGCGCGGCGCCGTTGGCGATGTCGTTGTCGGCGAGCATGGGCGCCGCGCGCCACGGATGGTGCGCGCTCGCCAGCAACGCCGACGACAGCGACGCCAGACGATGCTCGTTCGACAGATCGAGGCCCATCGAATTGAGACGCTCGCCGCCGAACAGGTGACGCGGCAGCGGAATCTTCGCGTGCGGCGCACCGAGCGGCGTGATCCTCGACGCTTCGTCGACCGGGTCGGCCACGAGGTCCTTGATCGCGACGGTTTCATCGGCGATGCGGTTTACGAACGACGTATTCGCGCCGTTTTCCAGCAGCCGGCGCACGAGATACGCGAGCAGCGTTTCATGCGTGCCGACTGGCGCGTACACGCGGCACGGACGGTTCAGCTTGTCGCGGCCGGTGACTTCCTCGTACAGCGGCTCGCCCATGCCGTGCAGGCACTGGAATTCGTACTGGCCAGGGTAGTAGTTCTGGCCGGCAAGGTGATAGATCGCCGCGAGCGTATGCGCGTTGTGCGTCGCGAACTGCGGATAGACGGCATCCGGCGCGCCGAGCAGCTTTTTCGCGCAGGCAATATACGAGACGTCCGTATAGATCTTGCGCGTGTAGACCGGATAGCCTTCGAGACCGTCCACCTGCGCGCGCTTGATTTCGCTATCCCAGTACGCGCCCTTCACGAGGCGGACCATGATGCGGTGGCGGCTGCGGCGCGCCAGATCGACGATGTAGTCGATCACGAACGGGCAGCGCTTCTGATACGCCTGTACCACGAAGCCGATGCCGTTCCAGCCGGCCAGTTCCGGATCGAAGCACAGCGCCTCGAGCAGATCGAGCGAGATTTCGAGGCGGTCGGCTTCTTCGGCGTCGATGTTCAGACCGATGTCGTAACGGCGCGCGAGGATCGCGAGCGCGCGCACGCGCGGCAGCAACTCGTTCATCGTGCGTTCCTGCTGCGAGCGCGAGTAGCGCGCGTGCAGCGCCGACAACTTGATCGAAATGCCCGGGCCTTCATAGATGCCACGTCCGCCAGCGGCCTTGCCGATCGCGTGGATCGCCTGCTCGTACGATGCGTAATAGCGCAGCGCGTCGGCTTCGGTTGTCGCGGCTTCGCCGAGCATGTCGTACGAATAGCGGAAGCCCCGCGCCTCGAACTTGCGGCTGTTGGCCAGTGCCTCGGAAATGTTCTCGCCCGTGACGAACTGTTCGCCCATCAGGCGCATCGCCATATCGACGCCCTTCCTGATCAGCGGCTCGCCGCCCTTGCCGATCAGACGCGTCAGCGCCGACGAAAGACCCGTCTCACTGTTGGTCGTCACCAGCTTGCCGGTGATCATCAGACCCCACGTCGCGGCGTTGACGAAGAGCGACGGCGCCTGGCCGACGTGCGATCGCCAGTCGCCCTTGCTGATCTTGTCGCGGATCAGCGCGTCGCGCGTGGCGCGGTCGGGAATGCGCAGCAGCGCCTCGGCGAGGCACATCAGCGCGACGCCTTCCTGGCTCGACAGCGAGAATTCGCGGATCAGCCCTTCGACGCCGCCACCCTTGCTCTTGGTGCGCAACGTTTCGACGAGCTTGCCCGCCATCGCCTGCACGTCGCCGGCGAGGTTCGCGGGCAGACGTGCCTGACCCAGCAGGAACGGCACGCACTCCGGCTCCGGACGGCGATACGCCGCCGTGATCGCCGCGCGCAGCACCGACTGCGGCTGCACGCTCTGCGCGAATTCGAGGAACGGATGCGAGGCGCTCTCTTCGTCGGAATCGACGACTGCGCTCCCGGCCAGATCGACCGCGCCGTTCAGACCCGACAGTTCGGGGGGCAGCTGACCCTGCTCGATCTTCTCCAGATACGCGAAGATCGCCTGCTTGATCAGCCAGTGTGGCGTGCGCTCGACGCGTGTGGCGGCTTCTTTCAGCCGGGAACGGAGGAGGTCGTCAACCTTGACGCCAAGGGTAGTGCTCGCCATGTTTCCTTCGAATGCCGATTTGACCATCGGCGAAAGACTAGAAAGTTGGCGAATCGTACGCCTTCAATTAAAAAGGTGCAACCGCTCGCGGGGAAAGGTTGCACCCCTCGCAATCCCTTATGCCACCGGGGTTTGCGCCGGGTCGGGGTGTGCCGGATGTACCCGGTTGCGATCGGTGTTTTCCCTGGCCTGATTCTTTTCGTCGCTACCCTTATCGAATCCCGCGCCGCGCCGATATACAGACATACGCCGCGCAACAGGCGTCTTGCTCACAGGGAAGGTGATGGAAATGGAAAAGTGGATGGTGGTGACGGGAATCTGGACGATGTGCGCGCTGTGTGCGGTGTTTTTTATTCGCGGCGCATCGTGTTCGGCGACAAAACGGATGGAAACGGCACGCGTGAACCCGCGTGGCGGGCGATCGGCAAAAAACGTGTCCTGAGTGACGCGCGAGCCGGCCTCGCTCAGCCAGAAATACGGGCGGGCGTCGGGTCGAACTGGCTGCAGGTGTCGTCAGGCGAGACGAACTGGTCGTGCAGACGACACAGCCGGCTCGCCGCCACGCTCGCGCCGAAACCCGAACTGAAGACGGTGAGGCCTGGAATGCTTTGTTCAAGAGAATGCCGGTCGTCGGCGCGGTGCCGGCATCCGGCGCAACACCGGCTTGCGTCGCGCAGCGCGGCCGTTTCCGGCGCGCCGCGCGCGAGTGTCGAGGTGCCGTCCGGCTTCACGGTCACTGTCCCAGGCTATTCCAGTACGATGCGAATACGTGCGCGGACAGCACGTAGCCGATGGCGATATTGACCGCCACGCCCGCCGTGAACACGAGGAACGGCCTCAGGCCGGTCGCCGTCAGCGTGCGCAGGCGCGTGGTCAGCCCGATGCTCAGGAAGCAGAAGATGAACGCCCACGTGCGCAGCGCGGTGATCGGCCCGACGAATTCCGGCGTCACGACCTTGCGGTAATCCGCAAGCGAATAGTGGCTGGCAATCCAGGTCACGAGCGCGGACGCGATCACGAAACCAATCACGAATTTCGGAAAGCGCGCCCAGATTTCGCCAGCGTCAGCGCGGGATTTGACGGTGCTGTCTCCGGATTCCCAGCGCGTCGTCGCGACGATCGCGAGCACGAACGCCCAGATGCCGATCCAGATGTCGCGGCCCACCACCTTCATCAGCGTGAATGCCTGCAACGCCGCATCAGGCGCACCCGCGATCGCGCCGCCGGCGCTCTTCGCGAAGTCGCCGTAGGCCTGCGCGGCGGCGATGCCGGCTGCATCGGCGAATTCCGATGTGCCGATCCACGCGCCCGCGACGCCGGTCGGCAGGCCGAGCGAGCGTGACGCGAACGGCAACACGAAGATCATCACGATCGCCCACAGGATCACGAGTGTGATCGCCACGGAAGCCTGCTCGCGCTTCGCGCGCACCGCGCCCGCGATCGCAATCGCCGCCGACACGCCGCACACCGCGCCGCCCACACCGAGCACGGCCGCGAAGCGCCGGTCGAGGCCGAGCGCCTTGCCCGCGAAAAAGATCACGGAGAACGTGATCAGCGAGACGATCGTCGCCTGGCCGACCGCGACCGGTCCGGCCCACACGAGCAGCGTGAACGGCAGGGTCGCGCCGAGCAGCACGATGCCGACCTTGATGTAAAACTCGACGCGCAGGCCGGCGGAAAACCACTCCGGCAGCCGGAACACGTTCGAGATCACGAGCCCGAGCGCGAGCGCGACCAGTGGCGGTTCGAGGTTGTACTTCGCTGCGCTGGCCCACGCTCCGAGTTCGAATATCAGCACCGACACGACGAACAGGATCAGAAACGACGGCAGGAAGTGCGCGACGTTCTGTTTGAGCACCGCGAGGCTGACGCTGAACAGCACGGCGAACACGACGAACAGCGCGACGTAGTTCGGCAGATGCCTGACGAGGTCCGCACCGGCGGCGCCGACGCTCGCCCATTTGACGGGCGCAACCGCGAGCCACTTGATGCTGCCGCCGGACGCGAACAGCGCCCACGCGATCACGATCACGAAGAGGCCGATCCAGACGGCCCACCAGTCTTCGGTTGAGAAGAGACCGCCGCCGCCACGCGTCGTGCGCCCGGTGCGGTCCGCGGCTGCGGGCTGCGCGCCCGCCGGCAGGCTGTGGTTTGTATCGCTCATCGCAAAGCCCCGGAAGTTGAGGTGCATCGGCGCAAGGGTTGGTCGGGTTCGGATTGTTGTGAAAATTGCGCCGGTCGGGCGAAATATAGTCGAGCGATATCCGAAAGCGAAACGACCTTTCGCTCTATCGATATGACCGCACGGGATTTGCCCGCGGAACGCCGGATCGGCCGGATGCGCGAGCGGCGTCAGATGTCGAGTGGATCGACTTCGAGGTTCCAGCGCAACACGCCCTTGAGCGTGCGAAGCATCGGCTGCCACGCATGTAGCGTCGCCTGGAGTGCGCCGCGCGACGCGCTTTCGATCAACAACTGCGCGCGATGCACATGCATCACCTTGACGATGGTCAGCGGCACGGCGTCATAGGCGGTCACGCGTCCGGCCGCGGGAATCGTCGATAGCTGCGCGGCGGCCTGCTGCAAAAACGCGAGCGCCGCTTCGAGCGTGCGGCCTTCGGCGCGCAGCAAAGCCTGATAGACGAACGGCGGCAAATGAGCATCGCGGCGCTCGCCAAGCTGCGACTTCGCGAAGCCGATGTAATCGTGGCGCGCGAGCGCGTGATACAGCGCGTGACGCGGATAACGCGTCTGCACGAGCACTTCGCCCGGCAGACCGGCGCGGCCCGCGCGGCCGCTCACCTGCATCAGCTGGGCGAAAAGCCGCTCGCTCGCGCGAAAGTCGTGGGAAAAGAGTGCGGTGTCGGCGTTCACGACGCCCACCAGCGAGACGCGCTGGAAATCGTGTCCCTTCGCGATCATCTGCGTGCCGACCAGAATGTCGACTTCGCCAGCATGCACGTCCGAGAAAAGCGCCTGCGCGCTGCCCTTGCGGCGCGTGCTGTCGGCGTCGATGCGCAGCACGCGCGCGCCGGGCACGACCTCCGCGAGCGTTTCCTCGACGCGCTGCGTGCCGCGTCCCAGCGGCGCGATGTCGACGTTGCCGCAATCCGGACACGCGTGAGGAATGCGCGATTCCCAGCCGCAGTGGTGGCAGCGCATCGCGCGCTCCGGCTTGTGCAGCACGACGTACGCGCTACATCGCGGGCAGCCCGCGACCCAGCCGCATGCATCGCACGAAAGCACGGGGGCGTAGCCGCGCCGGTTAAGAAACACGAGGCTTTGCTCGCCGCGTTCCAGCCGCGATTTCAGCGCCGCGATCAGCGGACCCGATAGCCCGTCGATCGACGCACGTCCGCGCCGGTGCTCTTCCTCGAGATCGATGAGTTTGATAGCGGGCAGCACGGCGTCGGCCACCGCGCGGCGCGATAGCGTCAGCCGCGTGTAACGCCCCTGATCCGCCTGCCACCAGCTTTCGAGCGAAGGCGTCGCGGAGCCGAGCACGACCGGAATGCCGAGCTGCTTCGCGCGATAGATCGCCAGATCGCGCGCCGAATACCGTAGCCCTTCCTGTTGCTTGTAAGCCGGATCGTGCTCTTCATCGACGACGATGATCGCCAGCTTCGGCAGCGAAGCCAGCACGGCAAGCCGGGTGCCGAGCACGATACGCGCGCGTCCCGCATGGGCCGCGAACCAGTGACGCGCCCGCTCGCCTTCGGCAAGCCCGCTGTGCAGCGTGACGATCGCGCCGGCATCGAGCGCCGCGAAGCGCGCGCGAAACGCCGCTTCGAACTGCGGCGTGAGATTGATTTCGGGGACGAGAACCAGCGCCTGCGCGTGCGGATCGGCGGTGAGCAATCCGGCCAGCGCCCGCAGATAGACTTCGGTCTTGCCACTGCCGGTTACGCCGTGCAGCAGGAACGGCGCGAAGCCGGCCGCGTCGCGGATGGCTTCGACGGCGGCGGCCTGTTCGTCGGTGAGCGTCGGCAGCGTGACCGGTGACGTATCGGCGGGTGGCGCCGCGCGCACGTCGGCGGCTTCGATCACATCCCGCTCGACCCAGCCTTCCGCCAGCCACGCATCCAGCGTCGCGACGGCCTTCGGATGCAGTGCGCGCGCATCCGCGGCGGATAGCGAGCCGGCTTCGGCCAGCACCCCGGCGAGACGGCGCAGCGCGCTGGCGCGCGCCGGCAACGCGTCGGGCAACGCGTCGCCACCCGCCGGCATCAGACGATAGCGCTCTTCCGGCGCGAGCAGCCGCGCCCAGCGCGTCGCGTCGCGCAGCGCCTGAGGCAGGCCTGGCAAGGCGACTTCGCCGATTCCACGCTGGTAGTAGTCGGCCGCGAAGTCCGCCAGCTTGAGCCACGCGGCGGAAAGCGGCGGGCACGCCGTGCACACCGCGTTCACTGCGCGCACCCGGTCGGCAGGCACGTCGCTGCGATCGCTCACTTCGCACACGAGACCAACCGTATCGCGCTTGCCGAATGGCACGCTCACGAGCATGCCGGGCACCGGCGGCGGCTCGATGTCGCACCGGTAGTCGAAGAGCGTCGGCAGGGGATGATCGAGCGCAACGCGCACAAAAACGTCGCTCACCCTGCGCTCACCCTGCAAAGCGGGTCAAATCGGATCAGGCGATCAGTCGAGGCGAAAGCGTCGAAGTTAAAGTAAAACCTCACTTTCAACGCCAAGCTTTGGATTCTGCTGAAGAATTGCAATCGGTCCGCCGGGCCTGTGGATAACTTTGTTGAGAACTCTGTTATAGCGGCTCGAAAATGGCGCCCCGCCGTCGTTCCGCGGGCTACCGCACATATCTCGAATACTGACTGAAACCCTTGCCAGTCAAGGCGCAGATCAAACTCGCACACAACTTGCGGGCCCGAAACAGCGACGCAACCCTCTACTGCGCCGCAGCGAGACAAATGTGCATAAGTCAAGTCTTGACAATTGCGAGATGGCCGCACGACGGCCTCGTTGACGCATCGCGACCCTTATGTCGAGAGCCCACTTCATCGCACCGCAACAAAATTTTCACACTCCTGGCGTCACGCCGGGACGCTGCCAGCGCGAATCGCGCGGCTGTGGCGGTGCACTTCGTCGACGAGTTCGGCGACATGTTCCGGCGGCGTGAATTGCGAGATGCCGTGGCCCAGATTGAAGACGTGGCCCGGATGGTTGCCGAAGCTGTCGAGCACGGCGCGCGCCTCGATCCGGATCGCCGAAGGCGACGCGAACAGCACCGAAGGATCGATATTGCCCTGCAGCGCCACCTTGCTGCCGACGCGCTCGCGCGCCTTCGACAGATTCACGGTCCAGTCGAGTCCGACCGCATCGACGCCCGTCGCGGCGATCTCGTCGAGCCACAGGCCGCCGCCCTTCGTGAACGTGATGACCGGCACTTTCGCGCCGTCATGCTCGCGCTTGAGCTGGGAGACGACCTGCTGGATGTAGTGCAGCGAGAAACGCTGATAGATGCCGTCGGCAAGCGCGCCGCCCCACGTATCGAAGATCATCACGGCCTGCGCGCCGGCTTCGATCTGCGCGTTCAGGTACGCCGCGACCGCTTTCGCGTTCACGTCGAGAATGCGGTGCATCAGGTCAGGGCGCGCATACAGCATCGATTTCACGGTGCGGAAGTCGGCCGACCCGCCGCCTTCGACCATGTAGCACGCGAGCGTCCACGGGCTGCCCGAAAAGCCGATCAACGGCACGCGTTGCCGGCCCTGCGCGTCGACCAGCGAGCGGCGGATCTGGCTGACGGCGTCCGTCACGTAGCGCAGCGTGGCGTCGATATCCGGCACCGCGAGGCGCGCGACATCGTCTTCCGTGCGCACCGGATGCGCGAACTTCGGGCCTTCGCCCGTCTGGAAGTCGAGGCCGAGACCCATTGCGTCGGGAATCGTCAGGATGTCGGAGAAGAGAATCGCGGCGTCGAGCGGATAGCGGTCGAGCGGCTGCAACGTGACTTCCGTCGCGTAATCGGGATTCTTCGCGAGGCCGAGGAAGCTGCCCGCGCGGCTGCGCGTTGCGTTGTATTCCGGCAGGTAGCGACCCGCCTGCCGCATCAGCCAGATCGGCGTGTATTCGGTCGGCTGGCGCAGGAGCGCGCGCAGGAAAGTGTCGTTCAGAAGAGTATTGACCACGTTGCGGGCGACTGGAGGCAAAGGGCCATTTTACCGGACGCCGCCGCCAGTATCGCGCTGGATGCAGTGAATAAACGCGCCCGTCTGTTGCGCTCGTGCGCCGGCTTGCGGCCCGGTCGCGGGCGGACTCATCCAGCGCCTCACCCGGCGACAGCAACCTTATCAAGCCCGTATTGCCGGGCTATCATCAACGGCCTTACCCGCGTTTAACTTCCAATAACAGACGAACGAAGGAGACTCGATGAATAAAATCGCCCTCGCATGGGCCGGCGCGGTGATCTGCGCCGGCGCACTGACCGCCGTGAGCCCGGTGTCCGCGCAAACGAACAGCGCTGCAAGCGTCGCCTCCGCGCCACAGGGGTCGCGTCTCGACGAAATCGTCGCGCGCGGCACGTTGCGCGCCTGCACGACCGGCGACTACAAGCCGTATTCGTTCTACAAGCCGGACGGCCAGTTCGAGGGGATCGACATCGACATGGCCGAATCGCTCGCGCACTCGCTCGGCGTGAAGGTGGAATTCGTGAAGACGTCGTGGTCGAACCTGATGAACGACTTCGTCGCGAAATGCGATGTCGCGATCGGCGGTGTATCGACGACGCTCGACCGGCAAAAACGCGCGTTCTTCACCGAGCCCTACATGATCGACGGCAAAACGCCGATCGTGCGCTGCGACGACGTCAACAAGTATCAGACCGTCGCGCAGATCGACCAGCCGTCGACGCGCGTGATCGTCAATCCGGGCGGCACAAACGAGCGCTTCGCCAAGCAGTTTTTTCCGCACGCGAACATGACCGTCTATCCGGACAACGTGACGGTGTTCAAACAGATCCTGGCCGGCAAGGCCGACGTCATGGTCACCGATGCGTCCGAAACCTTGCTGCAGCAAAAGCTCAACCCGGGCTTATGCTCGGTGCATCCGGACAAGCCGTTCCAGTACGGTGAAAAAGCATGGATGGTGCCGCGCGGCGACGTTGTGTTCCAGCAGTACGTCGATCAGTGGCTGCATCTGGCGCGCGCGACCGGCGAATACCAGGCCATTCAGGACAAGTGGCTGAAGTAGCTTTCGGCGGCGCCAGCAGCCTGCGACGAAGCGTCTGCTGGCGCCGCATCGCGTGATTGCGAGCGGCGTCCAATGCCGGGAAATCCCCGGCTCCCAACGCGTGATAAAAAAGCGCAGTATGGTTTATCGAGAACGTTGGCGGCGTTGTCAGGGAACCGGAATTTACTACCGGTAAGCGTAACGTCTAAAACAGTTCGGATCGGAAAGTAATCCCGCAGAGCCTTGTCTGACGGGCGTTACAACCTGAAACACTTTGTTACCGCGCCAGCAGACTTATTCGCCCACAATGCCCTTCAACGGTTTCAACACGGATGTGGCTGGGTGCGTAGTGTGAGCGGATACGATGCACTGTGCCGGTCGGCTTTGCCGAAGCCCTGATAAAGGGGCATCCCTGCTGGGGCCGTGGTCGGCGTTATATGCGTCGTCCCACCAGGTTCCTTCATTGGTCTCCTCGCGCTAACCCCGTAGCGTGTGGTTTTTAGCGGGCTCCAGGCCCGCTTTTTTTTCGTCTGCTCAAACGTTTGCTCCCGCTTTTTCAGCGGATTTTCGTGGACGTTGCGGCTATCAAGTTGTTCCAGGAACACAATTCCGGCAAGGCGCCACATATGCTCGCGCGCGACGCCTTGCTGCGTTCAGATCAAGCGGTTTTATCGGCGGCGATCTTCAATTCGTCGATCATCCGTTCGCGCATCACGAACTTTTGCACCTTGCCGGTGACGGTCATCGGAAGTTCGTCGACGAAGCGGATATGCTTCGGCACCTTGTAATGCGCGATCTGGTCGCGACAGAATTCCTGCACCTCTTCCACAGTGGCGTACTCGCCCGGACGCAGCACGATCCACGCGCACACTTCCTCGCCGTACTTCGCGTCGGGCACGCCGAACACCTGCACGCTCTGAATCTTCGGATGACGGAACAGAAATTCCTCGATTTCGCGCGGGTAGATGTTTTCGCCGCCGCGAATCAGCATGTCCTTCAGACGGCCAACGATGTTGCAATAGCCCTCCCCGTCAAGCGTCGCGAGATCGCCGGTGTGCATCCATCCGTCGACGATGCTTTCGCGTGTTTTGGCCTCGTCGCCCCAGTAGCCCAGCATCACCGAGTAGCCCTTCGTGCACAGTTCACCGGTTTCGCCGACTGGCACCACGTTGCCGCTCGCATCGACAAGCTTCACTTCGAGATGCGGCTGGATGCGGCCCACGGTTGTCGTGCGCTTGTCGAGCGGATCGCTCGTCGAACTCTGGAACGAGACCGGGCTCGTTTCCGTCATGCCGTATGCGATTGTGATTTCGCCGAGATGCATCCTCGACACCACTTTCTTCATCGTTTCGATCGGGCACGGCGAGCCCGCCATGATGCCCGTGCGCAAGCGGCCAAGATCGAAGCGCGCGAATTCGGGATGGTCGAGTTCGGCGATGAACATCGTCGGCACGCCATGAAGCGCTGTGCATTTCTCTTCGGCGACCGCAGACAAGGTCGCGAGCGGATCGAATGCCTCGCCGGGGAACACCATGTTCGCACCCACCGAGACACACGCGAGCACCGCCAGCACCATGCCAAAGCAGTGATACAACGGCACCGGAATGCACAGGCTGTCCTCTTCGCCTAGCCGCATGGCCATCGCGATGAAGCGCGCGTTGTTCACGACGTTGCTGTGCGTGAGCGTCGCGCCCTTCGGATTGCCCGTCGTGCCGCTCGTGAACTGGATGTTGATCGGCTCATGCGCCGACAACGTGGCGCCGATCGCGTCGAGCCTCGCGACATCGAGCGAAGCGCGACCCCGCTCGATGACGTCGGAAAACGTCAGCATGCCTGGTGTTTCGGTGTCGCACATGCGGATCACATAACGCAGGTCCGGCAGGCGCGCCGCGCGCAGTTCGCCGGGCGCGTGCGTAGCCAGTTCAGGGGCGAGCGTCTGCAGCATCTCCAGATACATCGACGACTTGAAGCTGTGCGCGGAAACGATCGCCTTGCAACCCACCTTGTTCAGCGCGTATTCGAGTTCGGCCAACCGGTACGCCGGGTTGATGTTGACCAGCACCGCGCCGATACGGGCGGTGGCGAACTGCGTCAACAGCCATTCGACGCGATTCGGCGACCAGATGCCGACGCGGTCGCCCTTCTCAATGCCCAATGCCAGCAGGCCGGCGGCGAGAATGTCGACTTCGTCGGAAAACTCCTTCCAGGTCCACCGGATGCGCTGCTCGCGGAACACCACGGCAGGACGGTCAGGAAAGCGGCGCGCCGTGTCCAGCAGAAACTGACCGACAGTTGCCTCGCTCAGCGCAATCTCCGTCGAGCCGCGAACGTACGAGAGGTTGTCCTTCGGCTCGATGAGTGCGCCCTCGCCTCCAGTCTGGATTGCCATGGTGTCTGTCTCAGTGAGCGACGCGTCGTCGCCCGGTTGAAATGAATTTGAAACCGATTGTGCCACCGGCGTGTGACCGCGCGGCATCAAGTGTTACCCGCAGCTTTGCTGTTGGCGCTTGCGCCCTTCTACCGCAGGAATCAGCTTGTGATTCTGCTTACCTTTCCGTAAACGTCAAGTGAAGGATAAAAAAAGCAGCCGCGAAGGGCTGCTTTTTTACTTCTGCTGCGTGCTGCCTTGCGATCAATGCTGACCGCGCAGCTTGCGCAGACGCTGGATCGCAGCGAGCTGAGCCGTCGCATACGCGAGTTCCGCTTGCGCGGTAGCGTATTCGAGGTTCGAACCCACGTTCTGCAGCGCCTCTTCAGCACGCTTGCGCGCTTCTTCGGCCTTGGCTTCGTCGAGATCCTTGCCGCGGATTGCCGTGTCGGCCAGAACCGTCACTGCGCCCGGCTGGACCTCAAGGATGCCGCCGGCGACGAACACGAACTCTTCTTCGCCGTTTTCCGCCTCGATGCGCACCGCACCCGGACGGATCCGCGTGATGAGCGGCGTGTGGCCTGGCAGAATGCCCAGTTCACCCGCTTCGCCCGGTAGCGCGACGAATTTCGCCTGGCCCGAAAAGATCTGTTCTTCGGCGCTGACGACGTCTACTTTGATAGTTGCCATGGTGTCGATTCCTGGTTGAGCGTAATGCGTTCGGCGCGGCTTCTACCCTGATACCCGCAAAACCCGCGCCTCGTTGCCTGCACTCAAGCCTTACTGGATCTTCTTGGCCTTTTCGAAGGCTTCGTCGATCGTGCCGACCATGTAGAACGCCTGCTCCGGCAGATGATCGCACTCACCTTCAACGATCATCTTGAAGCCGCGGATCGTTTCCTTCAGCGGCACGTACTTGCCCGGCGAACCCGTGAACACTTCAGCGACGTGGAACGGCTGCGACAGGAAACGCTGGATCTTGCGAGCGCGCGCAACCGCGAGCTTGTCTTCCGGCGCCAGTTCGTCCATACCCAGAATCGCGATAATGTCGCGCAGTTCCTTGTAGCGCTGCAGCGTTTGCTGCACGCCGCGCGTGATCGAGTAGTGCTCTTCGCCGATCACGTTCGGGTCGATCTGACGCGAGGTCGAATCGAGCGGGTCCACTGCCGGGTAGATACCCAGCGAAGCGATGTCACGCGACAGCACGACGGTTGCGTCAAGGTGGCCGAAGGTCGTAGCCGGCGACGGATCGGTCAAGTCATCCGCAGGGACGTACACGGCCTGCACCGACGTGATCGAGCCCGTCTTGGTCGACGTAATACGCTCTTGCAGCTTGCCCATTTCTTCAGCGAGCGTAGGCTGATAGCCCACTGCCGATGGCATACGGCCGAGCAGTGCCGACACTTCGGTACCGGCCAGCGTGAAACGGTAGATGTTATCGACGAAGAACAGCACGTCGAGGCCTTCGTCACGGAAATGCTCAGCCATCGTCAGACCCGTCAGCGCGACGCGCAGACGGTTGCCCGGCGGCTCGTTCATCTGGCCGTACACCAGCGCGACCTTGTCGAGAACGTTCGAGTCCTTCATTTCGTGATAGAAGTCGTTCCCTTCACGGGTACGCTCACCAACACCCGCGAACACAGAGTAACCGCCGTGTTCCTTCGCGATGTTGTTGATCAGTTCCATCATGTTCACGGTCTTGCCCACGCCGGCGCCGCCGAACAGGCCAACCTTGCCGCCCTTCGCGAACGGGCAGATCAGGTCAATAACCTTGATGCCGGTTTCGAGCAGTTCCGTCGAAGGCGAAAGATCTTCGAATTTCGGCGCTTTCTGGTGAATACCGCGCGTCACGTCCGAGTTGATCGGGCCGGCTTCGTCGATCGGGCGACCGAGAACATCCATGATCCGGCCGAGGGTCGGCTTGCCAACCGGCACGCTGATCGGCTTGCCGGTATTCTTCACCGTCGTGCCGCGACGCAGGCCGTCCGAGGCACCCAGACAGATGGTACGAACGACGCCGTCGCCCAGCTGCTGCTGAACTTCGAGGGTCAGTTCCGAACCTTCGAGAATGAGCGCGTCGTAAATTTTCGGCATGGATTCACGCGGAAATTCCACGTCGATCACCGCGCCGATGCACTGTACGATCTTGCCTTCTACCAAAGCAGTAGTACTCATCGCTTTTCCTTTAGATACTCAATTCTTCACTCGCGCAAAGGCGCAGTTTCGATGGGGCTCGCCGCGAGGCGCTTGCCCGCGTGCCCTGACCATGACGGTCAGACCGCAGCAGCGCCACCGACGATTTCCGACAGTTCTTTCGTGATCGCTGCCTGACGGCTCTTGTTGTACACGAGCTGCAGTTCGTTGATGACCGTCTTCGCATTGTCCGAAGCGGCCTTCATCGCGACCATCCGTGCCGACTGCTCCGATGCCATGTTTTCCGCGACGGCCTGATAGACCAGCGCTTCGACATAACGCACCAGCAGCTCGTCCACCACTGCCTGCGCGTCCGGCTCATAGATGTAGTCCCACGACGACTTCGGTGTGGCGCTTTCACCGCTTTCGTCCTTGCGCTCGAAGTCTTCTGCCGACAGCGGCAGCAGTTGCTCGATCACCGGCTCCTGCTTCATCGTGTTGACGAAGCGCGTGTACGCGAGGTACACCGCCGAAATCTTGCCTTCCGAGTACAGGTCGAGCTGCACCTTCACCGCGCCGATCAGCTTTTCGAGGTGCGGCGTATCGCCCAGATGGACAACATTCGACACCACGTTCGCGCGCAGACGGTTCAGGAAACCAAGACCCTTGGTACCGATCGCCGTTGCTTCGATCGACTTGCCGGCTGCTTCCAGCTCCTTGAACTTCTGGAGCGAAGCGCGCAGCACGTTCGTATTCATCCCACCGCACAAGCCCTTGTCGGTCGTGACAAGGATAATGCCCGCCGTCTTCGCACCGTCGTTCGACACCATGAACGGGTGACGATATTCCGGGTTCGCACGGCTCATGTGCGCAGCGATGTCGCGGACCTTGTCGGCGTACGGGCGAGCAGCGCGCATGCGCTCCTGAGCGCGGCGCATCTTCGATGCGGCCACCATCTCCATCGCTTTCGTGATCTTGCGCGTGTTTTGCACGCTCTTGATCTTGCCGCGAATTTCCTTCATTCCAGCCATTGCTTGCTCCTTGTCGGCCCGAGTTACCGCTTTAGCGGTTACTCGGGTCCCATGCAAAGCTTCGGCCCCGGTTAGCGCTTTAGCGGTTACCCGGGTCCCATGCAAAGCGATCGAAGCAGCGCGGGTTCAGTTGCCTGCGGCCCGCGCCGCTTCAAGGTCCGTTTATGCCTTGCGGGTCACTCGCGGATCAGTAAGCGCCGGACTTCTTGAAGTCCTTGAGGGCCGTGTGCAGCAGGCCTTCGTCGTCCTTCGAGAGTTCCTTGGTGTCTTCGATGCGCTTGATCAGGTCAGCGTGCTTCGACTTCAGGCTGTCGCGCAGGCCTTTTTCGAACGGCAGCACTTGCGCAACTTCCAGATCGTCGAGGTAGCCGTTGTTCGCTGCGAACAGCGCGACAGCCAGTTCCCACACCTGCAGCGGCTGATACTGCGGCTGCTTCAGCAGTTCCGTCACGCGGCGGCCGCGTTCCAGCTGCTTGCGGGTTGCTTCGTCGAGGTCCGATGCGAACTGTGCGAATGCCGCGAGTTCACGGTACTGCGCGAGGTCGGTACGGATACCGCCCGACAGCTTCTTCACGACCTTCGTCTGAGCCGCACCACCGACGCGCGACACCGACACGCCAGCGTTAATTGCCGGGCGGATACCTGCGTTGAAGAGGTCGGTTTCCAGGAAGATCTGGCCGTCGGTAATCGAGATCACGTTCGTCGGAACGAATGCGGTCACGTCGCCTGCCTGCGTTTCGATGACCGGCAGCGCCGTCAGCGAACCGCTCTTGCCCTTCACTTCGCCGTTCGTGAACTTCTCGACGTAGTCTTCCGACACGCGAGCAGCACGTTCCAGCAGACGCGAGTGCAGATAGAACACGTCACCCGGATAAGCTTCGCGGCCCGGCGGGCGGCGCAGCAGCAGCGAGATCTGACGGTATGCCCATGCCTGCTTGGTCAAATCGTCATACACGATCAGCGCGTCCTGACCGCGGTCGCGGAAGTATTCGCCCATCGTGCAGCCGGCGTACGGTGCGAGGTACTGCATCGCAGCCGATTCCGAAGCCGACGCGGCCACGACGATCGTGTATTCCATCGCGCCGGTTTCTTCGAGCTTGCGCACCACGTTCATGATCGACGAAGCCTTCTGGCCGATCGCGACGTAGATACAGAAGAGGTTCTTGCCCTTCTGGTTGATGATCGCGTCGACAGCGACTGCAGTCTTGCCGCACTGGCGGTCGCCGATGATCAGCTCACGCTGGCCACGGCCAACCGGCACCATCGCGTCGATCGACTTCAGACCGGTCTGGACCGGTTCCGAAACCGACTTACGCCAGATCACGCCCGGAGCAATCTTTTCGATTGCGTCGGTCTTCTTTGCGTTGATCGGGCCCTTGCCGTCGATCGGGTTGCCGAGTGCGTCGACCACGCGGCCGAGCAATTCCGGACCCACCGGCACTTCGAGAATGCGACCCGTCGTCTTGACGATGTCGCCTTCCGAAATGTGTTCGTATTCACCCAGAATCACGGCGCCGACCGAGTCGCGCTCGAGGTTCAGCGCGAGACCGAAGGTGTTGCCCGGGAATTCGAGCATTTCGCCCTGCATCACTTCCGACAGGCCGTGGATACGCACGATACCGTCGGTCACGGAGATCACGGTGCCCTGGTTGCGAACGTCTGCGCTCGCTTCAAGGCCCTGGATCCGGCTCTTGATCAGCTCGCTGATCTCAGAGGGATTGAGTTGCATTATTCGCTCCTGATAGTCAATTCTGTTGCGTGCCAGCCGCTCAAGCGCGTTACGCGCTTCAGGCCGTCAGAGCCGTCTGCATGCTGGCGAGCCGCGCGCGGACCGAGGTATCGAGCACTTCGTCGCCGACCGTCACGCGCACGCCGCCAATCAGCGACGCGTCGGTTTCGACCACCGGCTTCAGTTTGCGCTTGAACTTGCGTTCGAGACTTGCGACGAGGTCGTTCAACTGCGCGCCTTCGAGCGGAAATGCGCTGACGATCAGCACATCGGCCGCCCCTTCACGGGCGTTCTTCAACGCTTCGAACTGCGTGGCGATTTCCGGCAGCAGCGTCAGACGATGATTGTCGACCAGCATCTGCACCAGATTCTTCGCCTGCGCGTTGTCCTTCAGCGGCGACTTCACCGCGGACAGCAGCAGTTCGCTGACCTGCGCGCGGCTGATTTTGGGGCTCGTAGCGACCGACAGCACTTCGGGCAGACGCGCAACCTGTGCCAGCTCCTGCACGAGCGTGGACCAGGCCGCGGTGTCATCAGCTTCGGCCACGCCAAACAGCGCTTCTGCGTACGGGCGGGCGATGGTTGCAAGTTCGGCCATGATCAGAGCTCGGCTTTCAGTTGATTCAGCAGGTCAGCGTGAGCTGACTGGTCGACTTCGCGCTTCAGGATCTGTTCGGCGCCCTTCACAGCCAGTGCGGCGACTTCGCCACGCAGTGTTTCACGGGCCTTCACGACTTGCTGTTCAGCGTCAGCCTTGGCCTGCGCAATGATGCGGGCCGCTTCCGCCTGTGCCTGTGCCTTGATTTCGTCTGCGACTGATACTGCGCGCTTTTCGGCGTCAGCGATACGTTGCTGACCATCGTTGCGTGCCTGAGCCAGTTCCTGGTCGACGCGCTTGTGAGCGGCTTCGAGTTCAGCCTTGCCCTTTTCGGCAGCAGACAGACCGTCGGCAATCTTCTTGGAGCGCTCGTCGAGGGCGTTGACCAGCGGCGGCCACACGAACTTCATCGTGAACCACGCGAGGATCAGGAACACGACCATTTGCGCAAACAGGGTTGCGTTGAGATTCACGGTGTTTCCTTAAACGTTGCGATGTCGGAAATTGAAACGGTAAGGCGCTCATCGATTCTGTCGTCGATCAGCGCCTCAGACCCGTTCCGCCCTGCGCCCCTATCCGTTATAGATCAGGCGCAAACTTCCGAGGAACCTCAGCCTGCCAGCTTCGACAGCAGCGGGTTCGCGAACGCAAACAGCATTGCCACACCAACGCCAATCAGGAACGCCGCATCGATCAGACCCGCCAGCAGGAACATCTTGGTTTGCAGCGGGTTCATCAGTTCCGGCTGGCGGGCACATGCTTCGATGTACTTGCCGCCCATCAGGCCGATACCGATACAGGCGCCGATTGCACCCAGGCCGATGATGATGCCGATACCGATGGCGGTCAGACCCTGGATGTTGGCGATGAAAGCTTGCATGATCACTCCTTTGTGAAAAGTCTTTTGGAACTGGGATTTAATGAAACAAAACTAAAACAATTCTTTTAATCGACGCACCACGTTAGTGGGTGTCGTGAGCCTGGCCGATGTACACCAGCGTCAGCATCATGAAAATGAACGCTTGCAGCAGAACGATCAGAATGTGGAAGATCGACCACACCGTACCTGCGATCACGTGGCCGATGAAGCCGAGTACCGAGGCGTCCGCGCCGAAACCCCACATGCTGCCGAGCAGGGCAATCAGCAGGAACAGCAGTTCGCCGGCGTACATGTTGCCGAACAGCCGCATGCCGAGCGAAACCGTTTTCGCGACGAACTCGATGATGTTCAGTGCAAGGTTGGGAATCCACAGCAGCGGATGCGCACCAAACGGCGCGGACAGCAGTTCATGCACGAAGCCGCCGGCGCCCTTGATCTTGAAGTTGTAGTAAATCATCAGTACGAACACGCCGAGCGCGATGCCGAGCGTGCCGTTCAGATCGGCGGTCGGGACGATGCGATGGTGCGGAATGACTTCCGAAAGGCCCAGCCAGCCGATCACGCGGCCCGGCAGGTCAACGGGGAGGAAGTCGAGCGAGTTCATCAGCGCGACCCAGACGAACACGGTCAGCGCGAGCGGCGCGATGAACGTGCGCGAGCCGTGGATCATCGATTTCGATTGATCCTCGACCATCTCGACGAGCATTTCGATCGCGCACTGGAAACGGCCGGGCACGCCAGACGTCGCCTTGCGGGCAGCCAGATGAAGGACCAGGATCGTAATCAGACCGCAGACGATCGACCAGAACAGCGTGTCCAGATTCCAGACGTGGATGTCGAAAATCGACGTCTGGTGCGCGGTGGAAAAGTTCTGCAAGTGGTGCGCGATGTACTCGGACGGATCCAGAGCGCGCGTGCCTTCGCTAGCTGCCATATCGTTAATGCCACCCAAATTGTCGAAAATCTTTCCAGGCTGTTCCCGGCGCGATGCCGTGTTGCGGGAACACGCCGGAGCGGATTCATGCCGAAGCCGCCTGCCTGTTGCTGACGCCGTGCGCCAGCCGTATGTTCAGTGCCTCACCGCCAGGCGAGTGCGATCCAGTACGTCTTGAGGGCGACCAGGTAAGTCACGAGCAGCGGAACCCAGCGTACGTCGCGATACCAGAATGCGATAGCTACAAACATCGCAATCGTCGCCCCCATCTTGAGCGCTTCGCCGATCATCCAGCTCATTGCGGTTTCGGCGCCGCTCAATGTTCTCAAACGTGCCGCGAACATCGCGCTCGGCACCCAGCAGATCGCTCCCCCCAGGAATGCGGACAGCGCAGCATCACCCGGCGGCTTGTAAAACAGCCACCAAAGCAGCGTTGCTCCCAGGGACAAAACCATTTGCGCCATCACAACCCGGAAAGGCGTGACGCGCGATGGGCGACTCACATCCGGACCAAACAGCTTTTCAGCTTCAGTCCGCGTGAGCGGAACGATATTGTTATCTTGCTGCTCGACATCCCACGCTTCGTCATGCGTTGCGTGCTGCCCCGAAGACCCGGACGCGGCGTGCGCTGCGCGGTGTTCGTCGTGCCCCTCGTGGGGCGCCTGATCCGACGATTGAGCCGCCATCGCAGTGTTCCGTAAAGTCTTGTTCAGCCCGCGAGCTTACGCACCGCTTACGGGGTTGCCTGGCAAATAAATCCGGGCGATTGTAAGCGATAGTTGCAGGCAATTCAAGACTTTACGTCGACCAATAACCTGCATGAAACGCGCCTTCATCATGCGGGAAATGGCTGTCTACTGCGGGAGACATGACAACTGTAAGGCGGCTGGGGCGCCCCCGTATCGTACGTGCCCGGAATGGTCAGATACAGCGTTTCCGCACCCGGCAGGACGCTCTCGCAGCCGTCTCATTAATGCAACAGAAGGCCCGCGCCAATTGTCCCGCCGACGATCCAGAACGGGATCGAGAAAAGGTGAAACTGAAGCCACATGCCGCGTTCGTTTGAAAGACGCACGGCGATCAGATTGGCGAGCGACCCGATCGCGATGCCAAAGCCGCCGACGCTAACGCCGAACGCCAGCGCGCGCCAGTCTTTCGTGAACTCGGCCAGCATGATCGCAGCCGGCACGTTGCTGATGCCCTGCGACAGCACTGCGCCGGCGGCATATGCATGTAACGGCGAGCCGCCGATATCGAAGCGACTGATCGTCTCGTGTATCCACGGCAGCGCGGCGACGCTGCGCAACACGATGAACATGAACACGAAGATCAGCAGCAGCGGCCAGTCGATCTGTAACACGACCCTGGGACGCCACAGCAGGAAGCCCAGTCCGACGCCCGCGAGGCCGATAGCGGCGTGATGCGCGTCCGCCAGCAGCACGAACGCGACGAACAGCACCGCCGCAACGCCCACGAGCGGCCGGTCGACCGGATGCGGCTCGACGTCCTTCGAAAAATCGAGTGCCTTGCCGCGGAAAAAGACGGCGGCCATCAGATACAGCACAACCATCAATGCGATGCAGAGCGGCGCCAACCCCAGTACGAACGCGCCGAACGACACGCCGCCCGTCTGCCAGAGAAACAGGTTCTGCGGGTTGCCTAGCGGGGTCAGGATCGAACCCGCATTGACCGCCAGCGCGATAAAAATCACGAGGCGTTTGAGCGGCAACGGCGTCAGTTTGTGCAGCGACAACGCAAGCGGGACGACGACGAACAGCGCTACGTCATTCGTGAGCAGCGTGGAAAGCGCAGCGGCAAGGCCAATCATCAGAAACGCAAGACCGCGCTCCGAATGAATGCGATGCACGACGCGATGTGCCATCCAGATCAGAAATCCTGATAACTCGACGGCTTTCGTCAATATCAGGAGTCCGGCGAGCGTCAGCACAGTCTGCCAGTCGACTAACGCCGGCAACGAGGCCCATGGTCGCGGATGCAGGCACTGCAGAACGATCAGCGCGACGATGAGAACCGACAGAACCGGTTCTTTCGTCGCGAACGCAAACACTTCACGGATGATGCTTCGAGACGCCTTTGGCGTGCGTTCTGCCACGGGCACGATAGCGCGTGCTCAGGAAGCGGTCGCGGTGCCGCGCAGTCGCATGAGAATGCCTTCCAGCGCGTCGAGGTCGCCAAAATCGACGAGTACCTGCCCTCGCCCACGCCGGCCGAGCTTGATCTTCACCGTGGCGGCGAGCAGATCGGAAAGCTCCTCCTCGAGGCGACGGGTATCGCGCCCGCCATCGTGGCCCGTACGCGCTTTCACAGCCGGCGCGGCTTTGGTCGTGGCGCTCACCAGCTTCTCGGTCTCGCGGACCGACATGCCCTTGTTGACTACCTGGTTTGCAAGCGTGATCTGCGTCGCGGCGTCGACGGCGAGCAGCGCACGCGCGTGGCCCATGTCGAGATCGCCAGCGAGCAGCATCGTCTGAACGGGCGACGCCAGGTTCAGCAGACGCAGCAGGTTCGACACGGCGCTACGCGAGCGTCCCACGGATTCCGCTGCCTGCTCATGCGTGAAGTGGAATTCGTCGAGCAGGCGCTGGATGCCCTGGGCTTCTTCGAGCGGATTCAGGTCTTCGCGCTGGATATTCTCGATCAGCGCCATGGCGGCGGCAGTCTGGTCGGGCACGTCCTTCACGAGCACCGGCACTTCGTCGAGCCCAGCCAGACGCGCCGCACGAAAACGCCGCTCGCCCGCGATGATCTCGTACATGTCCGCGGACACCGGGCGTACCAGGATCGGCTGCATCACGCCCTGCGTGCGGATGCTGGCGGCCAGTTCCTGCAGCGCGCCCTCATCCATCCGCGTGCGCGGCTGGTACTTGCCGGCCTGTAATTTGCCGAGCGGCAGCACGTTAGGCGCGCCGTCGATCTTCACCGCCTCGGTGATGTCCGCGCTGCCGCCGAGCAGCGCCTCGAGTCCACGGCCCAATCCCTTCTTTCTTGCCACTGCGTTCATCGTGCTTCCTCGATCCGCCTTGTGTTGTCTTGAGGGTCGCCTTGCTGGCCACCTTGTTCTTCCCGGACTCCGCCGCCGCGCGTTACAGCGCGCGAACCCGTTCAATCATTTCCGCACCGAACTGGACGTAAGCCTGTGCGCCGCGCGACGCCCGGTCGAAAACCACACCCGGCAAACCATAGCTCGGCGCTTCGGCCAGGCGGACGTTACGCGGGATCACCACATCGAATACCTTGTCGCCGAAATGCTCTTTCAGCTGATCGGAAACCTGCTGCTGCAACGTGATGCGCGGATCGAACATGACGCGCAGCAGGCCGATCACCTTGAGGTCGCGGTTCAGGTTCGCATGCACCTGCTTGATCGTCGCCACGAGGTCGGAAAGCCCCTCCAGCGCGAAGTATTCGCACTGCATCGGGATCACGACGCCATGTGCCGCGCACAGGCCGTTGAGCGTCAGTAAGGAGAGCGCCGGCGGGCAGTCGATCAGCACAAAATCGTAATCTTCCGCGACGAGCGCGAGGGCGTCCTTTAGCTGGCGCTCGCGATTGTTGACGCTGACCAGTTCGACCTCGGCGCCCGCGAGTTCGCGATTGGCCGGCAATACATCATACGAAACGCCTTCGGGTTTGACGCGCGCATCCGCGACGGTCACGCCGTCGACCAGTACTTCGTAGACGGTGTTTTCACACGCGGCCTTGTCGATACCGCTGCCCATCGTGGCATTGCCCTGCGGATCCAGATCGATGAGCAGGACCCGCTGTCCCTGCGATGCGAGGCTCGCGGCGAGATTGACTGCTGTCGTCGTCTTCCCGACGCCGCCCTTCTGGTTCGCAACGCAGAAGATTTTTGCCATCGTTGGTGTGTCCCTTTTTACTACTTTTGAATGACTGGAATGACTGGTGTCAGCTCAATCACGTATCAATCGTGACTTCGATCAGATGCCGCTCTGCGTTGAGCGATGGCACCCTGAGCCGGATAATCTGCTGTACATGTGCCCCTTCTGGCAACCGCCCGATCTCGCCTTCGGGTCGAATACCCTTCATCGCCCAGATCGCACCGCGCTCCGTGACGAGATGACGGGCCAGTGTAACGAAATCCGAGAGCTCTGCGAACGCACGCGAGACGATTACATCGAATTTAGCCGGCACTTCGACACCCGGCCGCAAAGTTTCGACACGACCCGTCACTACAGACAGATTGGCAAGTCCCAATTCGGCCTTGGCCTGCGACTGGAATGCGGTCTTCTTGTGAACAATGTCGTTCAGCGTAATGTTCCAGTCCGGCAGGACGATAGCGAGCACGATCCCGGGCAGTCCCCCGCCGGAACCCACGTCGAGTACCGACGATGCTCCGCGGGGCGCGAGATGCGGCACGATCGATAGTGAGTCGAGGATGTGCTGGATCAGCATCTGCCTGGGATCGCGGATAGCGGTCAGGTTGTACACCGCGTTCCACTTTGCCAGCAGCGCGACGTAATCGAGCAGCTGGCCGAACTGGAATTCGCTCAGATCGAGACCGAGTTCGCTCGCTCCTCCACGCAACAACGCCGACAACGATTCCCGGCTGCCAGCGACCTCGGAAGTCCTTTGCCCTGCCGTCATTGGGTCACCGGCTTGCTGTCGGCGCCGTTGTCCGCGGACTTTGAAGGCCGGCGACCAAAGCCTCGCTTCAGATGCACCATAAGCAGCGAGATTGCAGCAGGCGTGATGCCGGAAATCCGCGACGCCTGCCCGATCGTCTCCGGACGGAACTGTGTCAGCTTTTGCCGTGCTTCGAACGAGAGGCCGCGAACTTCCGCGTAGTCCAGTCCTTCGGGAAGTCGCATGCTTTCGTGCGCTTCGTTGCGTTCGATTTCGCCTGCCTGACGTTCGATGTAGCCCTGATACTTCACACCAATCTCGACCTGCTCCTTGATTTGCGTAAGCAGGACATCGTCATCAGCCAGCGTTTCGGTCGGTCCGCATGTACCGTCTAGCAGACCGCAAACGCCGTCGTAGCTCACACCCGGTCGGCGCAGCAGGTCGGCGAGACTGTATTCGTGGTCGATTGGTTTTCCGAGCAGCGCCGTGGCTGCTTCGGCCGATAACGTCTTCGGATTAACCCAGGTCGTACGCAGGCGCTCTGTTTCACGTGAAACAGCATCGCGCTTACGGCTGAATGCATCCCAACGGGCGTCGTCCACCACGCCAATCTCGCGGCCGATTTCAGTCAGACGCATATCTGCGTTGTCTTCGCGCAGACTGAGGCGATATTCGGCGCGACTCGTGAACATCCGATACGGCTCGGAAACGCCACGCGTAACCAGATCGTCGACGAGAACGCCAAGGTATGCCTGATCCCGACGTGGGCACCACGCCTCCCTGCCCTGAACCTGCAAGCCTGCATTGATCCCTGCGAGCAGACCCTGCGCAGCCGCCTCTTCGTAGCCGGTCGTGCCATTGATTTGCCCAGCGAAGAACAAACCGTCAATCACCTTGGTTTCCAGCGACGCCTTCAGACCACGCGGATCGAAGTAGTCGTACTCGATCGCATAACCGGGACGCAGGATGTGCGCATGCTCCAGCCCACGCATCGAGCGGACCAACTCCAGTTGCACATCAAACGGGAGGCTGGTGGAAATGCCGTTCGGGTAGAACTCGTTCGTCGTTAGCCCTTCTGGCTCCAGAAAGATCTGATGTGATTCCTTGGACGCAAATCGATGAATCTTGTCCTCGATCGACGGGCAATAGCGCGGCCCGACGCCTTCGATTACGCCTGTGTACATCGGCGAGCGGTCGAGACCGCTGCGAATAATGTCGTGGGTACGCTCGTTGGTATGCGTAACCCAGCACGGAACCTGACGCGGATGTTGTTCGACGCGCCCCAGAAAGGAAAACACCGGCACCGGGTCCAGATCGCCCGGCTGTTCTTCGAGCACCGAAAAATCGATTGTCCGGCCGTCAATGCGCGGCGGCGTACCGGTTTTAAGACGACCCTGCGGCAGCTTCAACTCCTTGAGGCGCGCGGACAGCGACACCGCAGCGGGATCACCCGCACGGCCGCCGGTGTAATTGTTCAGCCCAACGTGAATCTTGCCGTCGAGGAACGTCCCAGCCGTCAGCACGACGGCCCGCGAACGGAAGCTGATCCCGACCTGCGTCACCGCGCCCACGACGCGATTGCCCTCCACCATCAGATCGTCGACTGCCTGCTGGAACAGCCACAGATTCGGCTGATTCTCCAGACGATGACGGATAGCCTGCTTATACAGCAGCCGGTCCGCCTGCGCGCGCGTCGCCCGCACGGCCGGGCCCTTGGACGAGTTGAGGATACGGAACTGAATTCCGCCTTCATCCGTGGCTGCAGCCATTGCGCCGCCGAGCGCATCGACTTCCTTGACCAGATGGCCTTTGCCAATGCCGCCAATCGACGGATTGCAGCTCATCTGTCCAAGGGTTTCGATGTTGTGCGTCAGCAGCAGCGTTTTCGCGCCCATGCGCGCGGACGCTAAAGCGGCTTCGGTGCCGGCATGACCGCCACCGACGACGATAACGTCAAATTCTGAGGGAAAAAGCATCGCGGATCTCACGCCAAGTACGTCGCGTGAGCCTTTCAAAGGAAAATGTATGGGCGAATTATAACGGGTTCGCTTTTGGCCCGAATTTCATCCATTCAGCCAATCGGCATAGGGGACGGCCATGAGGCCGTACCCCTGCCACACCACCCGGCATGCGGGTCCGCACCGGGCGGTTCGGGAAGTTGA